>CAYSVE010000522.1:0-4629 GCA_964434365.1 uncultured Anaerolineaceae bacterium
GCGCGTGGTGCCATCGAGCCGCACCAGATGCACCGACGCCCGACCCCGACCTTCGACGGACTGCACCGCCAACTGCGTGCCCCCCGGCGACCACGCCAGATTCTCCACCGACGGCACCGCGATGTGGGTTTCGGCATCGGTGGCGGGGGTCCACAGCACGAGGCTATCGCCCGCGCCCACATGCGCCAGATGCGTCCCGTCTGGCGACCACTCGTACCACAACGCCTGCCCGCCCTCCCCTTCGATTTCACGGACGACCGTCGCCGAGTCGGCGTGCCACACGCGCAAGCGCGAGGGGGCCTCGCCGCGCAGCACGAAGGCATACGCCAGGTGACCTGCCCCCCAGCCAAAGTTGATGAACACCCGTCCGCTGTAAAGCGGATGCCATGCGTCGGCTACCGGGTCGTACACGTCCAGGCGACGCACTTCGTTTTGTGCGCTGCGTACCGCCAAATTCGACCCACCCCACGCAATCGTGATTTCCTCCTCCGCTTGGTAGAGTTCGCGGATCTCGCCGGTTTCGGTGTTCATCAAATCGAGGCCGCGCGTGCGGAAGCCATCCACCCCACGATTTTCGGCGTAGGTAAAACGGGCCGCCCACCGCCCGTCGTCGGAGCGCGGCAGGGGCATTCGCGGGTCGTCGAACGCCACCGAAATGCGCCGCACGGGGTCCAGCAGAAAGGCCACGCGCTGCCCGCTCGCGTTCGGTGCCACATGAACAAGCGCGTAATCCGTCGCAGGGGTGGGCACCCACCGCACCACGACCACCAGCGGCGTCAGCAGTAGCGAGAGCAGCACCGCAAATCGAAAAACGCGCATCAAGGCCGCCAGCCGATCACATCCTCGCCAGCCGCCAGCCGAACCGGGGCCGCGGCCATATCGGCCCGGACGACGTAGGCCGCCGGTTCCACCTGCCCCGGCACTCCCGTCGGCAGCACGTTCTGGTAGGCGAGCCACGCACCATCGGGCGACCATTGCAGGTGAGGCGTGGCGTCGCGGGCCTGCGGCGATGCGATTTCGGTTACGGCCCCGGTGGCAAGCTCCACGACCACAAGCTCACGCACCCCACCGGCCTCCTCGGCGAAGAACGCCAGCCGGTCACCACTCGGCGAGAAGCCCAGCGCCCGCCCCTGCACCGGGTACACCTGTCGCGACGCGCCCGCATCGACGAGGAACACGCCCTCCGCCCCCGTCACGGCAACCGTCGCGCCGTCGGCACTCAGGCAAAAGCGCACCCCGGCCACCCCCTCGCTGAGCGTCTCGGTGATGCCGCTGCCATCGGTGCGCACCCGATACAGCCCGCCGTGGGGGTCCAAAAAGTAGATGAAGGCGCCATCCGGCGACCAGGTCGGCTGATGCTCGGTGCGCCCCGGCGTCTGCGTGAGGTTGATGAGGTCGTAAGGGCCGACATCACCGGGTTGCACGAGGTACAGGTCGCTCGCGCTATCGATTCGGCCCAGGAAGGCCAGCCGGTCACCGACCGGTGCCCACAGAATACGCCCCACCCCGCCCGCAATGACTACCTCGCGCGCGATGCCCACCGGGAACTCGAACATGTACAGCCGTTTATCCAAACTGTGCATGGACTGACGCACATAGGCCAGCCGCGTATGATCGTCGGACCATGCGGCAGCACCCACCCGGTCGTAGATGACCAGCGGGCGCGTGGCCCCGGTAAACGGGTCATATTCGCTGAAGGTGTGCTCGGCGCGGGCACGCTGTGTGGTGGCGAGGCGATCGGTATCGGCCTCCCACGCCACGTCGACGGTACCGGTTGGCAGGTTGCGCAGCGTGATGTCGATGCCACGCTCGGCGTCGTATAAGTGGAAGGCGGCCTCGGTGCGGTGGAGCAGGTGATTGTGCGCGGGCCGGGTGATGCCCAACGCGCCGAATACCAGCAGGGTCGTCGTCGAGGAGACGAGCGCCAGCAGTCGCCAGATCATAAGGTTGTTCCCCCGTTGCGGTTAGCCCCATACTAACAGTTTGGCGGGGGTGGTTGCAAGCGATGGGCGTGGGTCAGGGCTGCCAGGTGATGGCTACCGGTTCGGCATCGTGCAGCAAAACTGCCGACGTACCGCGCTCGGTGTCGATGAGGATGAGTGAGTTCATTTGGCGACTTCCGTACTGTAACCAATAAACCGCGTCACCCCGACCGCCCCCACCATCACCAGCAGCAGCGCACTTGTGAGTCGTAGCATCCAGGGCATCATACCCCCCGTTCGTCGTTGAGCCTTATTCTAGCGCCGCGGCTAGGTCTACTACCCCACGCTTCACCGGCGCTTACACGGTACCCCTACCTTGCATCCCGCCCCGCGCAGACGTATCCTCTTAAGCCACACATCCACACTTAACAAAAGGCTTTTTTACCATGACAGACTCGCCGGAAATCCGCGACCAACTAAACGCGCGCAGCCGCACGCTGCTGGGTGGCACCCGCCGCGCCGGGGCACGTGCGATGTTCAAGGGCATCGGCCTCAGCGATGAAGACCTCGAAAAACCGATCATCGCCGTGGCCAACACCTGGACGGAAATCGGCCCGTGCAACCATCACCTGCGCGTGCTGGGGGCCAAGGTGAAGGAGGGCATCCGCCGGGCCGGGTGTACCCCGCTGGAGTTCAACACGGTGTCGATTTCCGACGGCATCACGATGGGCACCGAGGGCATGAAGGCCTCGCTCATCTCGCGCGATATGATCGCCGACAGCATCGAACTGGTGACGCAGGCCAATATGTTCGACGGCGTCATCGCGATTTCGTCGTGCGACAAAACCATCCCCGGCACCATCATGGCCCTCATCCGCCTCAATATCCCGTCGTTGATGATCTACGGCGGCACCATCAAGCCCGGCAACTTCGCCGGCGAGTACCCGCTGAAGGACAACACCGGCAGCCCACAGGTGGATAAAGACATCAACATTGTGCACGTGTACGAGGCCATCGGCGCGCACGCGGCGGGCCTCATCACCGACGCGCAGCTCAAGGCCATCGAAGACCAGGCCATCCCTGGCACGGGGGCCTGCGCCGGGCAGTTCACCGCCAACACCATGAGCACGATTTCGGCGGTGATGGGCATCTCGCCGATGGGCTTCAACGATGTGCCCGCCGAGGACGAAGCGAAGCAGAGTGTCGCCTTCGCCGCTGGCGAGATGATAAGCCACCTGATGAAAAACAACCTCACACCGGACAAAATCATCACGCGCAAATCGCTGGAAAACGCCATCGCCGTGGCGGCGGGCACGGGCGGCAGCACGAACTCGGTGCTGCACACGCTGGCCTTCGCTCGCGAGGCGGGCATCGACTTCACGCTCGACGATGTCGAGCGGGTGAGCAAGGCCACGCCTATCCTCGCGGATATGGCCCCCACCGGGCGCTACAACGCACTCGATGTGTACAAGGCGGGCGGCATTCGGCTCATCGCGCAGCGCTTCATCGAAGGCGGTTACCTCCACACCGACACGCTCACGGTCAGCGGGCGCACGCTCGGCGAGGAGGCCGCCGAAGCCAAGGAGACCCCCGGCCAGAAGGTCGTCCTTCCGCTGGACCAGCCCATCAAGCCGACGGGCGGCCTCGTGGTGCTAACCGGCAACCTCGCCCCGCGCGGGGCGGTCGTCAAGCTGAAGGGCACCGAACCGCAGCACTTCCGTGGGCCGGTGCGCGTCTTCGATAACGAGCCGGACGCCATGGAAGCCGTACAAGCGCGGCAAATCAAGAAGGGCGAGGCGGTCATCATCCGCTACGAAGGCCCCACCGGCGGCCCTGGTATGCAGGAGATGCTCGGCGTGACGGCGGCCCTCGTGGGCCAGGGCCTCGGCCAGGATGTGATGCTGCTCACCGATGGCCGTTTCAGCGGCGGCACACGCGGGTTGATGATCGGCCATTGCGCGCCCGAGGCGATGGTCGGCGGGCCGATTGGCCTGCTGCAAGAGGGCGACATCGTGGAGGTCGACGTTGCAGAGCGCCGCATCAGCGTGGACCTGAGCGACGCGGAACTGCAAGCTCGCCGCGATGCATGGACCGCGCCGGAGCCACGTTACAAGCGGGGCGTGCTGGCGAAATATGCCCGCCTCGCCCAACAGGCCGACGATGGCGCGATCAGCAACCTTGTGTAAGGCTGAAGGCAGCCTTCGTAGCCGGGCAAGCAGTTAAGTAGCAGATGAGCAAGCGCCCCCATTTTGTTCAGGGGGCGCTCATTTTCATAGCCGCTGCTCATCTGCATTACCTTGAATAACGCCCTATTAGCGCCTATGCTAAGGGAAATCAACAAGCCAGGGAGTACACCCCATGAAACGTGTTGTACTCGGTGTCGTAGCCCTGCTTATCGTTAGTCTCACTGTGTTTACTGTCGTTTGGCTGGTCACCAGCAGCGACGCCGTCGGCACACCTGTGCGTGTGCCCTTTACCAACGCCGACGAAACCAGTGCGTCGGTCTCCACACCCAGCTACACCTTCGAACTCGAAGAGAGCGAAGCCCCCACACCCGGTGGTGCCGTCTTCGAATTCGACATGATCAACTGACCAGAAGGTGGGCCAGGGTGTATTCGCTGGAAAAACCTCGCCGACAGACAGCACAAAGCCCGGCAGAATAATGCCTGCGGTATGGGTGTCGGTCTCGTCGAACGCTTGCGAGGCC
>CAYSVE010000523.1:0-4621 GCA_964434365.1 uncultured Anaerolineaceae bacterium
CGGATTTGCGGTCCATGTACCATCCAAGCCGATAATATCGGCCCGTTGCAATCACCCACCAGGGTGTTGCGGATCATCTTTTCCTCGATAAAAGGTTTTGTCATGGCTCTGCTACATCTGCTAAAAGCGGTCGAGGGGGCGCAGGCTTGTACTAACAAATTGAATACAATGCACAAGTATATATATCATAAAACGCGGGCTTCAAGTTATGTATTGTTACAATATTTTAAAGACCTTTATACTTTTCACATTTTAGTTTGTCTAGTCTCTTGCGTCTACCGTTGGATGAGGGCTTAATTGCTATGCAAACGATGCAAATTTTGTGGACGTTAGCGAAGGGTGGCGCTGCCCGGGGTGCGGGCGTGGGTGCGATAACGGGCGTCGTACTCACGCTCACGTTCGTCTTCACTACTGCCGAACCGCACGAGCGCGGCATTACCCTGGCCTTTGTTGGCCCCCTGGCCATGGCAATGTGGGCGCTGGTGGGGGTGCTGTTCGGGGTCGCGATGGGCCTGTTCATCGGCGCGGTGCTGGCCTTCGAGCTACGGCAGCACACCCTACCCCTGACCAACGATGATTTTGCGACCCTACGACGTGCGGGTGAAATCGGTTGTGTGCTCGCAACACTCGGCGCGCTGGCGGGGCTGGTGTTCACCCTGCAATTCACGCCGACGAGTGGCATCTACTCGATAGCCGGGGTAGCCGTTTTGCTGGCGGTGGCCTACTGGCTCTCCCGGCGCGGGGTGCGCCGCTTCCTCGATACCCTGCCGGACACATTGCGCAAAGCCAAAGGCAAACGCAAAAGCGCCTGACAAGCGTCGGTGGGAAGACACCCAATTTGTGGTGTAATTGATTGAGTCGATGACACACGGAACAGGGGAACACACATGCAACGACTTCGCCCGTTAGGGGCCATCTGGAGCTTGGCCTGGGCCGGTATCCTCAACGGGGCCGTGAGCGGGGCGCTATACGCCGGCATCGGTGGCACGATCCTCGCGATGATCGATGATGGGGCGCTGTTCTTGCCCCCGTTAACCCTCTTCCTGGGGCTTGTGGGCTGTGTGGTGGGGGCCATCTTCGGCGCGATGATGGGCGCGTTCATCGGTGCAGTCGTCGCCTATGAATTGTGGCAAGCCGACTGGCCCCCTACCGACAAACAAATGATCCGCATCGGTCGTGCGGGGAAAGTCGGCCTCGCGCTGGCGACCGTCGGCGCATACGCGATTATCCTCCTGCCAATTGGCCCCCCACCGACCGTCGCCCTGCTGCTGTACATCCTCGTGATTCCCGGCATCATCGCGGTGTGGCGGCTGTGGCACGCACAGAGTCGCTACATCGATTCCCTCATGGCCGAAGCCGCCAAGCCCAAGCCCAAGCGCAAGGCAACCCCATGAGCACCTTGCGGATCATCCCCGAAATTACCGTAGAAGTCATGCGCGAGGGTATCGGTAGCGGTGCCATTTACGGGGCACTTTTCTACTTCTTCGCGTTTTTCCCGCAGTCACGCGCCTTCGTTGCCTTCGACGTGGCGGCGGCGGCGCTTGGCGCACTGGTTGGCGCGAGCATCGGCGGGGGCCTCGCTGCCGGGATGGGTGGCTTCATCGGTTTGATTATGGCCTTCGAGGCGCGGCAGCACCCCTGGCCACTCGGTAAACGCGAGCTACGACGCGTGCAGTGGGCGGGCGAATTGGCGTGTACCCTGGCAACGGTCGGCGCTTACACCGTGCTGGTAATCCCGATGGTGTGGCCGGAAGGCTTCCTGACGGTCTTCTTGCTTATTCTGCCGCTGACGATAGCCTATTGGCGCTCACGTGTCGCCGTTGCGCGGTACATTCAGCAGCTCGAAAATGAGTCCACCAAACGTAAGCTTTTAGCTTGAGGCCCAGCCCATCGGAGAGCACACATTAAGAAGGTAAACACAGGGAGGTACAAACGGGAATGGGAATCAATAGACCATCCCTGAGGGCGAAAAGCAAGGAATCCGCCAGAGAAGGTAGACGCGTCTTCATGTGGATGTTTACACGTATTACCTTGGATGCGGCAGTTTTCGGTATGGTATTCGTTGCAATAACGTGGTTCCTACCCGCGATGACCATTTTCGTTCTCGAAAGTGCTGATAGTGCCAGAGATACCGAGACAATCATTCAAGGCCTTGCCTTGATAGCATTTGCTGGTGTTGTTATAGGAATTCTGTATGGATTATGGGCAAGCAGCATCGTTGGCGTGAGCCTTGCGGTCGCCATTTCGCAGCATGAGTGGCCCCTCTCAGAGAAGGCCACAAAAAATGTGAGATGGACCGGAGAGTCAACGACTGTCATTGCGGTTGCGCTCTTGGGCTTGCTCTTCAATTCGGTTGTTCCGTCGGGTGCCCCAATTTATGTTCGTCTTGTTCTCGTTGCCTCGTTGACCGGCATCGCATATTGGCGAATACGACACAGACTCTATGGGTTCCTTAGACAACTGACGGGAAAGAAAAAGCCTAGCCTCGCCTGACGCGCCGCCACACGAACGTACCCGCGCCACCGAGCACAACCGCCACCCCCGCGACGATGCCAGCCCACACCGGAGCCGGGTCATTGCGCACCGTTACCGAGTCGAGGAGCCAGGGGGCATCGCTTCTAATAGACATCGTATCACCTGCGTCGAATGTTTCCTCGCGCCATTCGTCCGGCGCTGGCGGCAACCCCAGCCCGCCACTCATCAGCGCCATAGACCGCGCGACGATACTTTCCTCACTCTGATAGCGTATCGTGACGGAGGTCCCACTGATGTGCAAACGCACGTCGGTGACCTGTGCCGCCTGCCCGAACTGCGCCCCCTCTGCCTCGACCATTTCCGCGTCGTCGCCCAAATCGACCGCCCAGTGCTCTGCCTGGTGCACACCCTCGTACAGCGTCGGCGTGAGGGTCGTCATATAGTCGTCCAGGGCATCGTAAACCGGCAGCGGCGTGAAGTCCGGCTCCATCATGCGGAAGTAGTAGAAGCTCTGGTTGCGCTCGAAATCCGCCGCGCGCTTGAAAAACCAGTAAAACGTCACGCCCGTCCACGGCCACTCGCGCATCTGTCGCTCGTAGGCCTCCACCATGTAGCGCCCGGCCTGTTCCTCCGTCACCTGCCCGAAGTTGTACCGCGCGTCCACATCCGGCACGTCGTCCGGCTCAGGCACCGGGTTCCACGCCGCCTCGCTTATCCAGATGGCGCGGTCCTCGTAGCCGTTACGCACCAGCATATCGCGGATGTACATGGGCCGCGCAAAGTTGACCGTTGTCGGGCGCATACGGCGGTCGGTGGGGCCACTGTTGAGGCCGTAGCCCTGCATCGCCAGCACATCGAAGCAATCGCCCGCGCCATTGTCGAGCATCCGCTGCAAAAAAATGTAATCGTTCAGGTTGAAGCCGCCCATCGCCACGGTCGGCGCGAGGGCTGCACTCACCACAACGATGTCCTCATCCACGGCCTTGAGGGCGTCGTAGGCTGCGCACAGCATTTCGGTGTAGGCCTCGGGGTTGGCGTCCTGGTTGCCCCACTCGGGGAAGACGTTCGGCTCGTTCCAAACCTGATAGTGATGCACCCGGCCTTCGTACCGCTCCGCGACAGCCGTCACATAGTTGATGTAATCGTTCAGGTCGTCTGGCGGGGCCTTATCGCCGATGGCGGGGTCGCCGTGCGTCCACGAGGGCGGGTTGCTCAGGCGCACTTGCAGCCGCATGTCGTACTGTTCCACGAGGTCGACGATGTTGTCGTACTTAGCCCACGCCGAGACGACATCCGCCTCGGTGATTTCGCCATCGCCGTCACGGTCATTACGCCGGTCTTCGAAGTCGCCGCGCCCGTGGATTTCGATGTCTTCCCAGGGGAACTCCTGCCGGAGCCACACGAAGCCCATCTCGCTGAGGATGCGCAGGCTCTCCTCGCGTTTGGCGACCTCCGCCTCCTGTTCGAGGAACACATTTACGCCGAAGGGGTTCACCCCGGCATGATTCACCGGCACGAGGGGGACCGTGTTCGGTTGGGCGCGGAATCCACGGCCTACCCACTGTACAAACCCGACGGCCTGCCCGGGGATGCTTTCCTCGCCGGTGACGTTGTAGATTGCGCGCCACGCCAACCCCTGATTCAGCAAATCCAGGGCGAGCAGCGCAGCGAGGGCGAACACAACGCCCCCACCCACGAAAATGCGGCGCATCAAACGAAGGTGATTTCGTCGGTGTGGCTAATCGGGCGCGTGCGTTGCAGCATCCGCCACACCAAACCCCGATTCAACAAATCCAGGGCGAGCAGGGCTCCAGCAATTAGCCCCAGAAGCAGTACGATCAACAGCGTGCGAGTTTTCATCGGTCGTTCGTCCTTCGATGCAAGCTGCGCCCGATGATAACCAACAGTATCGCCTTCGGGAAGGTCAGGCGTTGGTGCGCTGGTGGATCACCCCCTGTCGTAGGCCCAGGAACGGCAGCGCCAACCCGAACAGCGACAAGACGCCCGGCACCCCAAGGCCAATCGTCCACCCGATGGCACAGCGAACCGGGGTGCCGCCCTGCAAAAAGTCGCACAGGGTCACGTACAACGAGCCGAACCACCACAGGGTGCCCAGCGGAAACAAGATCGCCAGGTACAATGCCCC
>CAYSVE010000524.1:0-4600 GCA_964434365.1 uncultured Anaerolineaceae bacterium
GGGGCTCGGGTTCTGGTGTGATGGTCTCCGGGGTCACGGTTTCTGGCGTCACGGTTTCCGGGGACACCGTCTCCGGCGTCGGCTCATCACCCGCGAGGGTCAGTGAGGCGTTATCGACATAGATGGTGTTGTTCTGCACAGGAAAGCCGACCTGCGACCGCACCCACACCGAAATCTCGTCACCCTCTGCAATCGCGGAGATAGTGTAGGTATTCCAGCTATCGTAGTTAATGATCGGCAGCGACCACAGAATGTTGTCGCTGGTGCCATCGGTGCCGCCGGTGGGATCGATACCCACGGAGAAGGTGACATCACCTGGCTGTGCGCTCACGTCGCGGTCGTTTAGCGTCGACGACCAGATATACGCAGAAATCGAGAACTCGACTTCGTCATCGGCGCTCAAACCGTCGACGACCTGGAAGATACCCCCAGTATGCGTCGCAAAAAATGAACTATATTCCTGGGCAGCGGCACCGGCCAACACACGACCTGTGCTTGCATCGGCCTGGTAGTATTCTGGCTCTGTCCCTTCGAAGCCAGCCCCGCCCGACGAGATATGCCAGGCGCTCCAGCTATTGGCGATGGCTTCTTCGTCACCAGCAGCATTCACACCACGGCTGGTAAAACCGCCTTCGAAGCCCGGGTTATTGAGCAGGTTATCCTGGGCACTTGCTGGAAAAACCAGCAGAAAACTGCAAAGGATAGCAAAGCATATTATTCGAGGTGTTTTTAGAGTCATACGGCCCCCCAACCGACCATGTCGCGTGTCATCGACCATAGTTGCGGATACATAGGGCACAGTCTACCACACCCGCGGAAATCCGGCACATTCACGCGCGAGCCGCTTTCGGCTGGGGGTGCTAAGTACACGTTGTTGAACCTATTCTCGGATGCGTAAGCCAGAATCCAGCCGAAAGCGGCTTACGGTTGGCCGATAAGGTGCTACATGCCGAAAAAAGTGTTATGCTTGCAGCATCCTGGTTGTTTAATGACTACGCGAAACTTCGGTCTATCGCGCAAAGCATGCCCACTATAATCGGTTTATGCACAATCGAACTCTACATCCCTGGTACACAGTCTCTCAAAGACAAACGTGCTGTGCTCAAATCCATGCTCAAAAAGCTGCATAACACGTTCAATGTATCGGCCTCCGAAGTTGACAAACACGACGTATGGCAATCCTCGGTCATCGCCGTCGCCCTGGTGTGCAACGAGACAAAACATGCCCACCGTGTCATCGGTCAGGTCGTGGAGTGGATCGAACGCCACTACCCCGATGTCAACATCACGAAAGACACCATAGAGATCATCTAACGAAAGGAAAGATGGTGAAATTACACGAATATCAATCGAAGTTCCGCTTCGCGGAATACAACATCCCCATTCCTCGTGGCAAAGTCGCCGAAACGCCCGAAGAGGCGCGGGCCATCGCCGAAGAATTGGGCGGTAAGGTCGTCGTGAAGGCGCAGGTGCTCGTCGGCGGGCGCGGCAAGGCGGGCGGCGTGAAGCTCGCTAACGACGCTGACGAGGCCGAAGCGCACGCGCGCGCGATACTGGGCATGGACCTGAAGACCCAAATCGTGCAGAAGGTGCTTATCGACCCGGCTTCGGACATCGCGAAGGAAATTTACCTGGGTATCACCAACGACCGCGCCAGTGGCAAGCCCGTGATGATCTGCTCGGCAGAGGGCGGTGTGGAAATCGAAGTGGTGGCGCACGACAACCCCGACGCGATCATCCGCGAAATTATCGACCCCTTCCTCGGCCTGCGGGGTTACCAGGCGCGCAACCTCGCCAGCGGCATCGAACTCCCCCGCGAGCACTGGAAGGCCTTCACGAAGATCGCAGCGGCGCTGTATACCTGCTACATGGAAAGTGACGCCGAACTTGCCGAGATCAACCCATTGGTGATTACCGGTGACAACGAACTTATTGCGCTGGACGGCAAAATGAGCGTGGACGATAACTCGCTCTACCGCCACAAAGCCCTCGCCGAGATGCGCGACACCTCTGCCGCGCCAGAAGCCGAGGTACAGGCGCGTGAGGCGGGCATCAGCTATGTGAAGCTCGACGGCCAAATCGGCTGTATGGTAAATGGCGCGGGCCTCGCCATGACGACGATGGACATGACCAAGCTCTACGGTGGCGATGACATCGGCCCGGCGAACTTCCTCGACATCGGTGGTGGCGCGAAAGCGGACAAGGTCGCGGCAGCGCTGCGCATCATCCTCAGCGACCCGAACGTGAAATCGGTGCTATTCAACATTTTCGGCGGCATCACCCGCTGCGACGAGGTAGCACGCGGTATCCTCACGGCCTTTGAGGAAATCAAACCAGCGCAGCCGATGGTCGTCCGCCTTAACGGCACCAACGCCGCCGAAGGGAAGCACATCATCGACGAAGCGAATATTCCGAACATTTCCAGCGCATCGACACTCACGGAGGCCGCACAGAAGGCGGTCGAAGCAGCACGGGGGGCAATGTAAACATGGCTATCATGGTCGGCAACGATACCCGTCTCATCGTACAGGGCATCACCGGGCGCGAAGGTGGCTTCCACACCCAGCAGATGATCGACTACGGCACGAATGTCGTCGGCGGTGTGACACCCGGCAAGGGTGGCGAGTGGGCGCAGGGCAAGCCCGTCTTCGATACAGTGAAGGGTGCGGTAAACGCGACCGGCGCAAACGTAAGCATCATATTTGTGCCGCCTGCCTTCGCGGCAGATGCAATCTACGAGGCTGCCGATGCGGGTGTCGACCTCATCGTATGCATTACCGAGGGCATCCCTGTGATGGACATGATGAAGGTGTATAACTACATCAGCAACACGAACAGCCGCCTGCTTGGCCCCAACTGCCCCGGCCTACTTACGCCCGGCGAAGCCAAGGTCGGCATTATCCCGGGCTACATCGCGAACCCCGGAAACGTCGGTGTCGTATCGAAGAGCGGTACCCTTACCTACGAGGTTGTTTACGCACTCACCGAAGCGGGTATGGGGCAATCGACCCTCGTAGGCATCGGTGGCGACCCGGTCATCGGCACGACGTTTATCGACGTGTTGCAGATGTTCGAGGATGACCCGCAAACCGAAAAAGTCGCGATTCTTGGTGAAATCGGCGGTACGGCAGAAATCGAAGCGGCGGAGTTTATCCGCAGTAAGATGACCAAGCCAGTGGCAGCTTTCATCGCCGGGAAGAGCGCCCCCGAGGGGACGCGTATGGGCCATGCCGGGGCCATCGTCGAGGGCGGCGAGGGCACCGCCGAGGAGAAAATCGCCGCGTTGGAAGCTGCGGGCGTGCGCGTTGCTGAAAACCCCGAACAAATCCCTGACCTGCTCAAATAACCTTTTGACTATACGAAGCCAAGGCCCTGCACATGTGGGGCCTTGCTATACCTCGTCGACGCTGTCCGTCGTCACCCAACCCTGACGGCCATCCGGCAGGAGCACGCGCGCCCAACCTTGCGCGCGCTCCAAAACACGAACCTCCGCGCCGTCATGCACGTCGAATAGCTCAAGGTAGACCTCGCCCGGGCCGCTAAGCGCGGGCGCTTCTTCGACGACGATAACAGCCGGCGCACGTAAACGATTGACGACCAAACGACTGCTGACCAGCACCACCAGCGCCAACACAACCACACCCAGCGCAATCGCGGGCGCGCGCAGCGTCAACCGCTGCGATGGGATCACACGTGCCAGCACCAACACCCCGAACCACAGCGTCCATGCGCCGAGGCCAAGCCACGCGAGTTCGACATTGCTGAGCAACCCCGCCGTCGATGACGCGATGTTATCTAACAAATTGACCTCATCGCCCTGTACATCGATGCGGTCGGCACGAACACGGGCGATACTCGCCGCCAGTTGTGGGTCTCGCGGAATAAGTTGTTGCGCGCGCCGGTAGTACAGCATCGCACGGCCAAGTTCGCCTTGTTGAAGATAGGTGTGCCCGGTGTTCATATACAGGCTACTGTGACGCACCCCAGCCTCCAGCAAGGCATCGTACAAGGCAAGCGCGACGCCGTAATCGGTTGCTGCATAGGCCTCGGCGGCCTGCGCCATAATTTCGTCGGCGCTTGGTTGTGCCCACACAGGACCCACACCAAGCGCAACCGCAAGTACGAGAAGAAAAAGCTGTTTTACCATAGCGTCGCGTCAATCACAGCGAGTGCTTCCAAAGTACGAGCAACCAAGGGCCGCGGACTCGACGCCTCGGTAGGCGCGAAGCGTCCCTCTTCGGCGGCAGCAAAGCAGTCCAGCAAATCGGCGATGACATCCTCACGAACGCCGACAGCCAGCAGCTTGTCTTCGAGTTCTGCCTGGTTGATGGCCTGGGCGCTCATATTGAATTTGTCGCCGAAGTAGTTCAGCACGGCATCGACCAATTCGTAGTAGGCCGTGTCGCGGTCGGCACGGGAGGCCGCGACGAGATGTGCTTTTGCCTTACGGAAGGCCCGTTCGCGGCGCAACTGAACCTTCTCGCGCTCGCGCCGAATACGCCAGCGTTCTAGCCATAAGGCAGCCACAAAGACGCTCGGCGGAACCGCCCACAACAACCAGAACCACCCAATCGGCCAGAGGCGTTGCCGACCAAGTGCG
>CAYSVE010000525.1:0-4599 GCA_964434365.1 uncultured Anaerolineaceae bacterium
GGCTGCGAACCCACACGTTGTCGATTTGCTCGATTGTGGGTATGTATCTACTGGGAGTGAGGCCCCGGCGGGTGGCGAAATCGTGAGTTATGGTACCGACATCGCCGCCTTCGGTGATGCGCAACGGGCCTACGCCCGCGAGACGTGGCGGCCCTACCTCGCTTTGCAGAATCTGCCGCGTAATAACAATCTGCTGTACCTCATGAAGCCTAATCGCAGCAGCGCACGCCGTCGCCTGCCCACTGAGGAGGGGCTTGCGCTGGCGCTACAATTCGCCGAGACGCTGCGCACCGCACATCGCCAGGCCATCGTGTATATGGATCATAAGCTGGAACATGTTTACTGGGATGGCTTGCGCCTGCAACTCATCGATTGGAATAGCTCGCGCCAGCTTGAGGCGGGCACTCGCGATGCGGCGGTGCTGTTTAAGCAGGACATACGCAACCTGTGTGTGGGGGTGTTATACCCGGTGTTTACCGGGCTTTCGCCGTCGTCGTCGATGCTGCGCGCGCAGCCGGGGAGCATCACCGATGTGGAAGCGCGCTACCAGGGCGTCACCGAGTTGGATTTTGGCATGGAACCGACGCTCTCGCCGTCGCTGGTGGCGTTGTTGCAGAGCGGTGCGGCCACAGCCTTCGATGACATCGACCAGTTTATCGAGGCGTTGAAGAGTGTGGCATCGAACAACGGCTGGGACTTCAGCGAGTATTACACCAGCCCGGCCAGCCGCAATGCCCGCACACAGCTTCGCAGCGGGTTAGAGAAGCTCCGGGCCGGGCAGGACTGCCTGCGCGAAGCGCGCGACATTCTGCGCGATGCGGCCATCGTCGAGGGCATCACACCCGACCTCGAAGACGAGTTGCGCCGGTTGGTCAAAGCGGCCAACGACGCGCTCAACTACCGTGTGGTGCCATAGGGTGGCCTCACACGAAGAATCCGCCGCCTGCCATCGAATACAGCAGCGCCGCGAAGAAGAACACGCTGCTGCCCCACAACAAAAACCACAGGAACAACTGACCCGGGTGTGACTGCGCGAGAAACAGCGGTGCGGTAAGGATGAGCGGGGTGCCGATTCGCTGCGTTGCTACGGCGTTGCTATCTGGCATGCCCATTACGAAAAATGCCCCGAGCAGTACCAAAGCCGCACCCGGGGTGAAGTGCCGTTTGCGCACGATGTGCAAAACAGCCAGTGCAACTAAAACTGCCGCCGGTATTGTTAGCCAAAGGAGTTGCGAGGCGACCTCTAGTGTTTCGTCGGTAAGGTCCAGGCCGCTATATGGTATGAAATGAAAACCAACGTGGGGATTCCGTGGTAGTTCCTCGAATACGATTGTGACGATCAGCCCCCACGTGGCGAACATCAATATGGGGCCACTGGCCAGCAACAGGGACCAGCGGATTTTGCCATTTACCAACGCATGCAGCGCAATTCCTCCGGCGAAAACCAACCCCACTTCTTTGGTCAGTGCACTAAACATCAGCAGAATCACAGCCCACCGGTACTGTTCGTGGACGTAGGCAACGATAGCGCCAAGAGCCAATGCATAACACAAGGGTTCGTTAAGGCCTAAACGGACGCCATACAAGTTGCCGACCCACAGGGTGTAGAGCAACCCGTACGCCGCAGGCGCACGGAACATCACCAGCAGATAGGTGAATAACGCGGTACCAACGACATGGGCTGTGATGTTCACCAACAGCATGACCCAAGGCAATAACTCTGCGCGACCTAAGCTCAAGATGCGCCCTATGGCTGGGTATAGGACTCGATGTGTTCGATAGGCTGGCATATCGATGTAGGGTGCCGCTGCAAAACCATCGCGCGCGATATAGTACGCGAATTGACCATCGTAGCCGGTGGTGCCGTTCGGGTCGCCCTCGCTGAAGCGCGTGCCGATCCACACAAAGGTAAGCGGACCGTCGGCGGCATAGGCGAGGGCGTAGGCAACCCAGGCGAGCGTAAAAACCAGCGTGATACCCGCAATTAGCATAGCAGAGCGACGGGCGTGTGGGGGTGGGGTCATAGGTTGGGCGGCCTTATTGTTGTGGTGCCCTCCCCATTATTGTGGACGTGACCCGGCCTCGCAAACGCAAAAACCGGGCACGCCCATACTGGTGTTACGCGGCGGCTTCCGCAGGTTCCGCCCCGCGCGGCAAAATCGGCAAGAGGGTAAAGCGCCCGTATGCGACGAACAGCGCCAGCGCCATCAACACAAAATTGGGAACGAGTGGCCCGAACTCACCGCGTACGATGTGCAAAATCGCCGCGCCGATCATCGTCAACGCGAGGCCGACCCCGGCCAGCGGCGTGAGTATCGGCAGAATGCGCGTCACTGCCGGGAGAATCAACCCCAGCGCCCCGGCAACCTCCAACACGCCGATGACTTGAATCATCCACGGCTGCAACGACTCCACCCAGGCCATTTGTGGGTTCGCGAGTAGGTCGGCGTATGGGGTGATAATTTTCGTAAACCCAGCGCCGAAAAAGGCGACCCCGAGCAGAACTTGCACGATCCACAGGGCGTATTTCATCGATAACAACTCCTATATCCATTGGTCGGTGTAGTACCCGGTTATAGGCCGGGTATGAAAAGAATATACCACATGAATCGGACGGGTGTCCGCTTGTGTACACAAGGTTAACGCTCCACACGAGAAATCCACAGTGTGTCACTATACTTGGCCACGAGAGGGTTACACGCCGGTTATTGTACGATTTGTCCGAAACACCGCCTTACTTTTTGCGCGAAATTGCAAAGGGTTGTGTGCGCCTGCTTGATGTATCTTAACTTCGCGTTAGACTCTGGACGCATTGTTGAATAGCAACTTATGGAGAGAGAAACATGCGTAGATTGTTGATCCTCGCTATCGCGTGCCTGTTGATGGCCGCACCCGCCCTTGCTCAGGAAGACATTGTCTTCGGTATGGTGCTCGTTGGCCCGCAGAATGACCGCGGCTGGAGCCAGGCCCACTATGAAGGTGGCCTGTACGTCGAAGAGGTGACCGGCGCGACGATGCTGGTGTTCGAATCGTTGAACCCGGGCGACGCCCCCGAAACCACGCTCCGCGATGTGGTGGGCGAATTCGCCGCGGAGGGTGTGTCGGTTATCTTCACCACGTCGGACGACTTCAAGGCGGAAACGCACGAGGTCGCGGCGGACTTCCCCGAAATTACCTTCATTCACATCTCCGGTGATGGCGTGCTCACGGGCGACGCCCCCGAGAACGTCGGCAATATCATGGGCCAGATGGAATACGGCAAGCTCATCGATGGCTGTGCCGCTGCCCTCATGACCGAAACCGGGCAGATCGGTTACCTTGGGCCGCTCATCAACAACGAGACGCGCCGCCTCGCCGCCAGCACCTACCTCGGGGCCACCTACTGCTACGAGAACTATCGCGGCCTCAGCGCCGATGACCTTGAATTCACGGTGACGTGGATCGGCTTCTGGTTCAACATCCCTGGTGTAACGCTGGACCCGACCGAAGAAACCAACACCTTCTTCGATAGCGGTGTGGACGTCGTCATCAGTGGTATCGACACGACCGAGGCGCTGGTTGTGGCCGGGCAACGCGCCGCCGACGGCGAAGATGTCTTCGCGGTGCCGTACGACTTCGAGGGTGCTTGCGACGAAGCCCCCGAAATTTGCCTGGGCGTGCCCTTCTTCAACTGGGGGCCAGACTACACCGAGGTCATCGAAGACGTGGCGGCTGGCACCTGGGAACAATCGTGGGACTGGAACGGCATCACCAACTGGGATGACCTCTCGGACACTGAGGTTAACAGCATCGGTTTCGAGTTCGGCGAAGGCCTCACCGAAGACGCTGCTGCGGACCTGGACGAATTCATCACCGATATGAGCGAGTACGCGCTGAATCCGTTCGTGCCAGAGAGCTTCCCGCTGTGGGTTGGCCCGCTGAGCTTGCAAGATGGTACCCTGTTGGCCGAGGATGGCCAGTTCGTGAACGTGCTCGACGTGTGGTATCTCGATCAACTGCTGGAAGGCATGATCGGCGCGAGCAGCAACTAGCACGGCAGTGCTGCGTGCTATGTAGGGGCCGGCGCGCGTCGGCCCAACAAAACGGGAGCACACACAGGTGCTCCCCTATACCGCGTACCGTATTGACGCCAATGCGTGTGGACAATGCGAGGTTATTCGGCACTCGCGATAGCGCGATAGAGCGATAGAGAAACACCACACGCAACCCTCACCCGAAGAGAAGGCCCCCACATGGACATCGAACTGAGCGGTATTCATAAGCGGTTTGGCAAAGTGCATGCCAACGACAACATCGACCTTACGTTCAAGGGTGGGCGTATCGTCGGTATTCTGGGCGAAAACGGGGCGGGGAAATCCACGCTGATGAAGATTCTCAGCGGCTACCAACCCGCCGACGAGGGCGAAATTCGTGTCGATGGTATCGCCGTCGATTATCATGGGCCGCAAGCGGCGATTGCCCAGGGTATCGGCATGCTCCAACAGGACCCACTCGATGTCCCCGCGTTTACCGTGCTGGAGAACTTCATCTATGGTTCGGCAGTGGGTGGGCTGCTGCCGAATCGGCGAAAAGCGCGCGAGCAACAGGGCACATATACAT
>CAYSVE010000526.1:0-4599 GCA_964434365.1 uncultured Anaerolineaceae bacterium
CCCCCCGGTAGATAGCAGTTGCAAACGAACGCGGGCGGGTTTCGCACCCAGGCCGAACAGCCCACGCGACGGCTCATCTAACACTTCGACGATCACCTGGTTCGGCCCAACCCCGAGTTGCGCTAACCCCTGGGATATTGCTTCTTCGACGGTAGGTGCAGAGATTTCGACAGACTTATTTGTACTCATGGGCCAACCGTGCGCTCCTTTCCGGTAAAAATACTCTACGAAGCCTTAGCAACGGTCGATTATGGGGTGTGCAATTGCCCTACAACCCACAAACGGCGCAGTAGCGCCGTTGTGAGCGGATCGACCCTTACTAGGGTTATTATGCCCTAACTTGCGCTTTTCGGCTTGCGCTTGGCCTTCTTCGTGGCGGGCTTGGCCGTCTCGACTTCGGCAGTTGCCTCGGCGTCTGCCGCCTGTAGCGCCAACTGACGGTCGCGGTTGCGGTTGAGGATGCCGAACTGCACCGCACCGATGATGTTGGACACCACGAAGTAGATGGACAGCCCGGTGGAAAACGACAGCGAGAAGAACCCGAACATCAGCGGCATTACAGTCGTCATGGATTTCATCATAGCCTGCTGCTGATCCATCGCATCGTTACCGCCGCCGCCCTTGGCGTCTTTGCCCTTTTTGCCCTTCGCATCGGCCTTGTCGTCGTTCTTGTTGTTGTTGTTGATGTTGGGCATCGTAAGCTTGCTCTGTGCCCATGTGGTAACAACGACCAGCGCGGGCAACGCCATCGCGTAGATGGGGTTCGCCGTCGGCGGCGCGGTGAGGTCGATGCCTAACCACAGGTTGTTCAACGGGATTTCTGTCGCGAGGGACGGAATGAGGAATCGGCCAGACATATCGATGAGCTGAAGCGGCGTTGCGGCCAGCGAGTAGATGATCGCCTGGTACAGGCCGATGAGGATGGGAAACTGCACGACCAGCGGCAGACACCCACCCAACGGGTTGATGCCGTGCTCCTGGTAGAGCGCCATCTGCTCCTGCGCGAGTTTTTCGCGGTCGTTCTTGTGCTTCTCTTGCAGCTTCTTCAGCTTGGGCTGTAGCTCCTGCATGGCCCGCGACGAGCGCTGCTGCTGAATCGTGAGCGGGTAGGTGAGCATACGGACGATCACCGTGAACACCACGATCGACAGTACGATGTTGCCCGTCACCGAGTAGAGCAAGGTGAGCACGGTAATAAAAGGGTTGAGGATGAAGCTCCACATGAGCGGTTTTTATCTCCTGGTTTCTAGCGTCCGTAGGTCCACAGGCGCTCACCGTTCGCCACAGTGAAGGCCACCAATAACTGCCGACGCGCCAAACTGCTCACGACGACTTGCGCTTCCTCGATCCCGGCTTCCGGGTCGGCTTCGAATAGCAGAATGTCCGAAAGCACTTCGCCTTCCATATCGCGGTCGAACACGACACTCCCCTCGTCACGGGTGAGCCAGTACACCGTTTCATCGCGGCTGCCCACGATGACCTTATCGTCATAGACGATGGGCGTCATGCGGATGGCCCCTTCGGCGGCCCGGGTGAGCCACAGTTCTGCGAGGCCATTGGCTTCGAGGGCGTATACGTTACCGCCCAGGTCGCCGATATACAGCACACCATCGTCGATAGCTGGTGCGCCCCACACCCAATCCTGGGTTTCGTAGGTGCTCAACACCTCGCCAGTTAGCGAAATTTCGAAGACTTTGTTGCCGAAGCTGCCCACGTACAACCGACCCTCGAAGTGTGTTGGGGTGCTGGCTGCTGCACCTTCGAGGTCTATCGGCGCATTCCACACAGGCTCACCCGTGTCTGCGTCAACAGCGTACAAGAAGTGATCGAGCGAAGTGTAGTAGGCCACACCATCGAGCAACAGCGGTTGTGCCCACACGTTGTGGTCTGCCGGGGCAGACCACAACGGTTGCAACGACTCCGCTTCGATCGCGACCATTTCCTCGTTAAGCCCCACATACGCGAGGCCGTCGGCCAGGGCCACATGGCCGATAATGTTACCACGCCCCTGTAGCGGTGGGGCATCGGTGTTGACGATGCGTGCCGTTGGCAAGTCGACTTCGAACATGCGGCGGTCGTAGCTACCGACGATGAGCGTCTCGTCATCGGCAAAGGCCGGCGAGGCGTAAAATTGTGCACCACCGGCATCGCGGCCATCGATCGTCCACGCGAGCGGCTCACCATCTTCGCCCACACGGCGCTCGCCTTCGCTGTTGTACAGGAATTCGATTTCACCCGTGGCAGCGTCGACGATTTCCATCTGGCCTTCGTGCGAGAGCAAAATATCGGGGCCGTTATAATCGAGCGCGAGCAAGCCCGGCCAGCTTGTGCCCTGGTTGGGCACACAGGCGGCTGTTACCAGCGCGAGTAGAGATACCAGCAGAATACGGGGGGTTTTCAAAGTTACTCCTCAAGATCAGGCACGGGGTCGTAGCCGCCGGGGTTAAACGGATGACAGCGTGAGATGCGGCGTACGCCCAACCAACCGCCCCGCAACAGCCCGTAGCGTTTTATCGCCTCGTAGGTGTAATGGGAGCAGCTCGGGTAGAAGCGACAACTCGGCGGCAGGGCCGATGAAATAAACCGTTGGTAGAACTCAATAAGCTTTAGCGCAATCCATCGCATCAGGTTTCCTCGACCAGACCCCCACGGCTTGCAAGTTGTAAAACAATACGCACAACCTCATCATAAGGTTGCCCGGCGAGGGGGGGCCGCGCGACAATCACCACATCGTAGCCGCACCGTAGGCGCGGGTGTAATTGCCTTACGGCCTCACGCAGCCGCCGCCGCAGCCGATTTCGTTGCACCGCCTTGCCCAATCGCTTGCTCGTGATGAAACCGTAACGGTTGTGGTCTAAGCCGTTGGGGGCCACATTCAAGAGCATCGTGGCGTGCTTATGTGTCGTCCCCTCGGCCCGGAGGCGGGCGAAATCTCGGCGGTGTTGCAGGCGAAACCGGCGCTGCATGGACGGCGTGTTAGGAGGCGTTCCAGTTCGTCTTCTTCACGTGGTTCGGCTTCACGGCCAAATCGTGACGACCGCGCTTGCGACGACGCTTGAGGACGTTGCGCCCGGTGCTGGTTTGCATGCGCTTGCGGAAGCCATGCACGCGCTTACGACGCCGAATTTTCGGCTGCCAAGTACGCTTTGTAGACATATCGTATCACCTCTGGGTGGTAGTTTCTTAACGTTTCACAGCCCTAAAGTATAACGGACGGGTAAGGGGGGGTCAACCCGGCGCCGGCCGCCAACCGCGCCTTTTCCTCTATAGGCTAGCCCCTACAACACTTGACATCGGGGGGTTGCACAGGCACTATCTTACTGTCAATGACGATATAATTTCCCCACATCATACGTATGGAGGCGTGTAACCTTGGTGCAAGGTCATCAGTGGGCACGCAAATTATCCGTGGGCGCAGGCGATTTGGAGTTCCTGAATACCCTGTTGCTAGAACGCGAAGTGCCCCTCCCAAGCGAAGTCCTCGCGCGGGCGTTGGTAGACGAACGCCTGCGACAAGAAAACGAAGCCCTACAAGAGCGTTTTAAAGACGCCCAACCGTACAACCCCTCCCACAGCTACCAAACCGGCCAGCGCATCGTCTTCCCGAAGATGGACTACGCCATCGGCGAGGTGGTGGAGGTGCGCCCCGGCGACAACCAGCAATATGGCGACTTTAGCGTCATCAGTGTGCAGTTCGATGACGACGACCTGCGCGAGTTCGCCGCCGACCTCGGCACACCGCATGCTCTCAACGAGGCCAACGGCGACAGCATGGCCTTCGACGGGGAACTCCCCAGCGCAGACGACGTTTTCGCCGATGCCAAGGACGACCTCGTGTACAAGGTCGATAGCGCGTTGGAACAATCGGAGGACCTCATCAACCTGGCGGGGACGTGGTTCTCGCGTGCGCTGATGCCCGAAACGAACGAAGGGCACCGGCACCTGGCCGAAGCGGTGCTCGATATGATGGGGGGTGGCCCCATGCCCACCCAGGACATCGTGGAGAACATCGGCGGGCTGGGCGAAAACCTCTCGGGAGAGTTGCAGGTTTTCGCGCTGAACTATGGCCTCAACGAGGATTCACGCTTCGATGAAGTGGGGCCTGCCGGTGAGGTGATGTGGTTCCTCACGCGGTTGCTGCCGCCGGAGGTGGTGAACACCCCGAATCTGTTACGCTACAACGACATCCCCTACGACCGCAGCAGCCTTTCGCAAACTCAACTCGATTTAGAGCGCGACCTCGCCGATGAGCTGTCGCCCATACCGGCGAACCCGGCGTCCTCCGCCGCGACGGTGAGCGTCATTTACCCGCACCGTCGGCTGGGCACCTTCCCGTTGAATTACCGGACCGAGCGCGTTTTCCCGTTTGCCCGGGTGACGCCGCGCGTGTGCATCGCGCTGGTCGATGCCACCGACGGCGAGCGCTGGGCGGGCTGGGTGGTACGTGAGGGCAAGTATGTGTTCGGCCTTACGCCGTTTTACACCAAGCACGCCCTGCCCATCGGCGCAAGTTTGACCGTGCGCCAGGGCGAAACTCCCGGCGACATCATATTGGAGTACGGCGCGTACAAACCGCGCAGCGAGTGGGTTACGCTGGTG
>CAYSVE010000527.1:0-4551 GCA_964434365.1 uncultured Anaerolineaceae bacterium
ATTGGCGAGGAGGCGGTGGAGATGGTCACCAAGTGGAACAAAGAAGCCGGTGAAGCAGCCGGTTACGCCTACGCCGAGGTGTTCGACGTCATCCAATTGCGTGACCCGGCTTCCGGCGAGGATTAGCATCGTATCACCGAAAAAAGATCGAACGGCCCGTGCGTACTCACACGGGCCATTGTCTTTTCTACTACTGCGTCACCCTGAACGGCACGGTATACGGCTCCTGCACGTAATTGCCATCGTTACCGACGACGGCCAACCGCACCTGGTAGTCGCCTGGTTGTAGGCCAGGGAACCCTGGCAGGAATTCTAATTGACCATTGACGACGCTCTGCGTGTGCGTTGTGCCGATGGTCGTCCACCCACCCAACTGCCCACCCTGGATTTCCAGCTTGTAGAACTGTGCCTGCCCCGGCGAGAACTGCACTGTTCCGATGACCGGAATGCCCTCGCGGATGACCTGCCCCGGCGTCGGCTGGCTGATGACCGCAGTGATGACCGTCGGACCCCCTGCGGCATTCAGCAAGTCCTGGTTACAGGCGATAGTCGGCAAAAACGCGAGATTGCGACTGCGCGCGTAGCGCTCTGCCTCGGCAGCATCGGCGGGGTCCGGGGGTGGGGCGATGAACAGCAATTCGCGGGCGTTGTTCGCCTGCCCGGCGAGGCCCCACGGTACCATGCAGTAGATCGGCGCGGGCGGTGCAACGCCGCCGGTGTTGCTGAACTGGATGGCCGCCCCGACGTTCGGCGCGATGGGGTTTGCCAACACCCGGTACACACCCGGCGAGTACTCCTGAAGAAACGGCTGATCGTTCACCGGTTGGTTGGCGGGGCGCGGCTGTTCCTGGAAGCTGAAGTTTCCACTGCCATCGGGGATACCCGCCGGGCCTTCGAGGAACCACTCACTGATCGTGGACGGGCAATCCGTCGAACCATCGGTGAGGCGGCTCACATTACACACCTGTCGCAGTTGTAGCCCGCGCGGCGGTTGCAGTTGATCTTGCTGTAAGCCGCCATCGACCGCCAGTGCGGTCAGAAGCGAGTTATCGTTGTAAATGGCTGTGATGACCGTATTCCAGATGGGTGCAGCCCCCGTAAGGCCAGACGAGTTCACCATCGGGTCGCCGTTGGAGTTGCCGACCCACACCCCTACCGCGACATTCCGCGTGTAGCCGACCGTCCAGTTGTCCTTGACGTCGTTGGTGGTACCGGTCTTCACAGATGAAGTGATGCCGTCTGTGCGCAGCGGGCTGTTCGACCCCATCGCCGGGGAGCGTGCGCCGTTATCCGCGAGAATGTCACTCATCATGAATGCGATACGAGGGTCTAGCACCTGCTGCCCGAGGCCGTTCCGCGCGACGGTCGTGCTGGTGGCGGTGCCTTCCGGGCAGCCACTCTCATACTGGTAGAGGATGTCGCCGCTACTATCGACCACGCAAAGCAACGCAGTCGTCGGCACGAGCACACCCTGGTTCGCGAAAACGCTGTAAGCGCGCGTGAGTTCCAACAAGGAGACCTCGCCACCGCCCAACGTCAACGAAAGGCCATAGCGGCTGGCATCGGTGCCGAGGCTCTCTACACCAAAGCGGGCCATGATCTCCAACAGAGACGGCACCCCGATGCGTTGCAACACCTTCACAGCGGGGACGTTGTAGCTGTTCGCAAGCGCGGCACGCATCTGCACGGGGCCGTGGTAGGTTCGGTCGTAGTTGACCGGCCAGGTCGCCTGCCCCGGCACGGTAATGCTGCGCACGGTCGTATCCCAGATGACATCGCCTGCGGTGAAACCGCTTTCCAGCGCGGCGGAGTAGGTGAAGGGCTTCATGGTACTGCCGGGCTGGCGCAAAGCCGTGGACACGTTCACGCGCCCGTCGATGGCGTCGTTGTTGTAGTCAGCACTGCCAACCATCGCCAGGATTTCGCCCGTGAGCGGCTTCGTCACCACGACGGCACCGTTGCTCACGTTGTTCGCGGAGAGGCGCGCGATCTGATCGCGCACAGCGCGCTGGGCGATGTCGTTGTAGCGCAGGTCCACGGTCGTGTAAACGCGCATACCCCCCCCAGCGATTTGCTCTGGGCTGTAGCCGAGTTCGCTGAGCATCGACTCAAGTTCCTGCTGAGCGAAAACGGTAAAGTGCGGCGCGCGTAGTGGGACATCGGGCGTGCTGAAGCTGATGCCCTGCGTGAGTGCGGCGCGGCGCTCCTCGTCGGTGATGTAGCCCTCGTTTACCATCGCGTTGAGCACGGTGCGCCAACGGAATTGCACCGCATCCTGCACAGCAGGGTCCGGGTTGAGTGGGTCGAGGCTGGCGGGGGCCTGCGGCAAACCAGCCAGCAGCGCGGCCTCACCCAACGTGAGTTCGCTCACATCCTTGGCAAAGAACGTCTGCGAAGCGGCCTGTGCGCCGTAGGCGAGGTTCCCATAGTAGATTTCGTTCAAGTACATTTCGAGGATTTCATCTTTGCTGCGGCGCTGGTTTAGCGCGAGCGCCAGCAAAATTTCCTCGATCTTACGGCGTACACTGCGCTCCGCACGATACTCGAAATCGAAGGCGATGTTGCGCACCAACTGCTGCGTGATCGTACTACCGCCCGACGAGCCTTCCATAAGGCCAACAAATTGCAGCGTCGCGCGGATCGTCGCAGGCACATCGATACCGGGGTTGTTGTAGAAGGTATCGTCTTCCAGCGCCACCGTCGCGTTGATGAGCGCTGGCGGCATTTGATCGAGGGGAACCTGCACGCGCCGCCCTTCGTTGAAGTCCTCGTAGAGCAGGGTGCCGTTGCGGTCGTAGTAGAAGGTACTCTCGAACGCATCGTACTCGTCCACTGCCGCCAACCCGGCAGAGGTCAGTTCGCCGATGCGGGCATTCGCGATGCCTAGCAACACTAAGCTGATGATCGTCAGCCCACCGCAGAAGGTCGTCACGATACCGCCGAAGACCATCAGGCAACCGGGTGAAATACCCAGGCAACCCCGGCGTTTCGCACGTGGGGCTTGCTTCGGCTGCGACTTCGGCCTTTGCGCATTCGCGGGCGCTGGTGGAATCGCACCCTGTGGCGCTTGCGGCGGCGGGGGAGGGGTCTGCGGTCGCTGGAAGCGCTGATGATCGATGGGCGCTTGCACAGTCTGCCGAGAGTGAGGTTGCTGCTGCCGAATGATCGGATTTGCGACCGTCTTCTCGGGGGGCGCAGGTTGCCCGAAATCCGGGTTGGGGTCCATGCCACCACTACCGGGGAGCGTTTGCTTCGGGTCGGGTTGGCCTGGCTCCCTCGGGATCGGCATCGTCGGCAGCTTGTTGGCCCGGTAGTCATCCAAGATGACCCCACTCGGCACGGTCATATCGGGGGGGAGTTCGTCGGTGTCTTCGTCGCTGGGGGCCGTGTCCTCTGCCATCGGCAAGTGAAACGGCACATCGTCGTCGTGTTCGAATTCTTCGTCGTGTTCGGGGTTACGATACTCGTCTGGCACGGTTGTGTGCTCCTCAAATACTTGAGGTTATTTTAGCAGAACCCACGCCATTGAGGGTTGCGCTTAGCATACGCCTGCCGTGCGTTCGTTAGTCGTATATCTCGTAGAGAATGCGAACAACGACATTTTTTACAGCTTCGAAATCATTCGCGACGCAGGCCATCATCGGGACATCGTTGCCAAGGCTGAGGATGAGCCGAATGTCGCGGACACTCCATGCGCGGTGATGATTTTGCTTATTCGCGGCGATGACCACGGGGAGGTCGAGGTATTGGGCACGAATGGTGTACAGGACACTGGTAAATTCGGCAAATGTCTCGGGGCGGGTGCTATCGACCATGACGATGTAGCCGTGCACATCTAACGCACTGACAAGATCGCGCAACCACATGTAATTGAAGCGCGCCCCGCTGGGTGGCTCTACAAATTGCAGCGTCAACGTCTCATCGACATCCACCTGGCCGTAATACCATGCGCGCTGACCCTCCCCCCGAAAGGCGGTGCGCTGGCTGATCGTCTGGATCAGGGTGGTTTTCCCCGCGCCGTACAGCCCAATGACTGCGACCTTGATAATTTCCGGCGTCACAATTCAACTCGTTGCTCGATCTTCACATAGTCCCTACAGGCCCCACGCGATGCCTGAACCCAGAATCCGCATGACCATATTTAGGATTATAACTAATGGCTGCATAAATAAACATGCTGGCGGCATGAAGGATTTCGAAAAGTATTGTTGCAAGACATGGGGTTTACCGTTGCGGTTTGCACTCAATTGCCGACCGCTCACAAGCAAACTTGGCGAAAGACCATGGAGCATAAGCTGTTGGCCGAACGACTACACCCGAAACCCCCGCGAGCGGTTCGTGTTGTATAATTCAAAATAAGACGTGTTCGAATTATGTTTTGGAGCCTAAAGCTGTTAACCCCGGAACCTCGTACTAACGCCCCGGTGAAACAGATCATTCCCACGCAGCACCCAGGTCGCGGACATTGCGGGGCTGCCAGGACTCAAGTGACTGCACAGCTCGTGCGTTTTGAGGAGTCCTTCTGCCTTGAGCTAGGAAAGCTCGCTATCG
>CAYSVE010000528.1:0-4546 GCA_964434365.1 uncultured Anaerolineaceae bacterium
CGGCCCGCGCTATGTTTACGTCGCGGGGGATGTTAACAAGCTGCCCTTCCGCCCGGGCGTGTTCGACGCCGCGACGATGATCCGCGTGATTCATCACATTGCCGATGCCCCGGCGGCGATGGCAGGCATACGCCGCACGCTTGCGCCGGGGGCCGTGTTCGTGTTGGAGCACGCCAATAAGCGCAACCTCAAGGCGATGCTGCGCTACGCGCTGGGCCAGCAAACCTGGACCCCCTACGCCCCCGAGCCGTACGAGTTCGTCGCACTCAACTTCGACCACCACCCCACAACCATGCTCAACGCGATGCGCGGCGCGAACTTCGCGACTGTGCGCCGCCTCGCCGTGAGCTACCTGCGCCTGGGCGTGCTCAAGCGCCATGTGCCCACCGACCTGCTGATGCACGCGGAGCGGTATTTGCAGAACAGCGCGCTGTTCTACTCGCCGAGTGTGTTTATCCTCGGCGTGGCTACCGGCGAAACGCCCGACCACGTCGACACGCCGATGGACGACCCCGATGCGCTCTTTGTAGCGCCCGAAACGGGCGGGTTGCTCGTCCGCGATGACGACACGATGCTGGACGCCAAAAGTGGCAAGCGTTGGGCCGTCCGCGACGGCATCTACGACTTCAAAGCGCCGGTGTAGAGGTACGCGTCAAATCGTCTCTAAATTGGCGCTTACCCACTCCAGATACGCACCGCGGATGGCCTCGGTGCGCGGGCCGGGTTTACCAGTGCCGATCGTTTGCCCGTCGATTTCGACCACTGGCACAATACCCCGGCTGCTGCTGCTGATAAACGCCTCGGTAAGCACGGGCACATCCTCGACCCTGACCGGCTGCGCGTTGACCGTCAGCACGGTCGGCGCGACCGCGAACACGATTTGCCGCGAGATACCTTCCAGCACGCCCTCGCCCGCGGTGCGCAGTTCATCGTTCATCACCGCATAGAAGTTGCTGCCTGTGCCCTCTAGCAGGTGGTCGTTGGCATCGCGCAGCAACACCTCGTGGATGCCCTCAGGCTTTGCCAGCTTATCGCGGTCGTGCATCCAATCGGTGCTTTTGGTAACAGCGTCGGCGCGAGCGCTGTTCGGCGCGGTAATGCAGCGCACGCCCTCGATGTAGATGTGTGCGGGGTGGCCCGCAAACGGCTCCACGGAGAAAATCGGCTCGTCGGGGGTCTCGGGCGGAATCGTAATGCGGAAGCGCACGTTGCCGTAGCCCGCCGCGTCGATGGTTTCGCGCAGGGCGCGTCGCAGCGCGTCGTGGTTAAGGCCAAAGTCGATGCCCGCGCGCGCTGCCGATTGTTGCAGGCGGTCCAGGTGTGCGGTGAGCTTGATGACCTTGTACGAATCGACCGTGGAGGCGGTGGTATACACGCCGCCGTCGGGTTCGTGCTCAGCGGCGTCTTTTAGCGAGTGTGCGGTGTAGCCTACCGGGGCGAGGCCGTGGGGGGTAAGTGTGCGAATAGTGCAGGGCATGGGGGCTTTCTCCTACCGGGTGTCATCGATACGGCTATGATAACGGTGCCCGCCCCAAAACAAAAAGCCGCCCCGTTGCGGGGGCGGCAGAAAATTCCAAAAACCGATGCTATTCGGTCACGACCTTGACGGCACTCGCCTGCTTGCCCTTGCGACCTTCGGTGATCTCAAACTCCACCGTGTCGCCTTCGTTAAGCGAACGATACCCGTTGCCCTGGATTTCCGAATAATGTACGAAAAGGTCCGGGCCACTCCCCTGGGTGATAAAGCCGTAGCCCTTCTCACCGCTGAACCACTTCACTGTACCGCGATAACGCTCAGCCATTTGAGTCTCTCTCTCCTGTGTAAAATGCTGGCTTGCATGTGGTAGATGATGACACTCGCGCATTCCAGATTTTCAGGAGTTGACGCGGTACCCCCCGCATAGAAGGTACTGTATTGCAAATGTAGACTGCCTTTACATCTGGCCTTACGGGTGCACGACCACTACACCGTGGACATCTCGACGACCCCCCTGCTTCGGCAGAGGGCTTCTCAGGCTGCTGTCATGCCTGACGGCTTCGCCGCAGCCGAACATTCATGGAATGTTCACGTTCCATCGTTTGAATCCTACTACGAAATTTACGCGCTGTCCACATTTCTTTTGGGGTTAAGGGCACTTACCAAACGCTTTAGTGGCCCCTTGTAGGGGTACGAAAATCATGTAAATTATGATATAGTGGTTTTACCGCACCATATCAAAAGGATTTTTTATATGATCGGCAACGCATCGCAGGTTCTCACCATGATCCCAGTCAGAGACAGCGACCGCGCACAACAGTTCTACACCGAGGTGCTCGGCCTCAACGAAGTCGTTGTCGCGGCGGGCGCACCGCCGAACTACGTCACCCAGGCGGGGGATCGTTTCCTGTTGTACGTGCCCAACGAACCCTACACGCCCACCCACACCCTGGCCACGTTCATCCTCGACGATGTCGGCGGGGCCGTCGCTGGCTTGAAGGAAAAAGGCGTGCAGTTCGACCATGTAACAATCGGCGACATGAGCACTGGCGACGACAGCATCCTCAAGTCGCCCCAGGGCAGCCTGGCATGGTTCAAAGATAGCGAAGGCAACACCCTCGGCCTGGCGCAAACGGCCTAACCAAATTGCTTGACAGCCCCCGCCGAGGACGTTATGCTTTGCCTCGTCGGTAAACGGAGCGGTACAGTGTTCATCATCGATAGCTTGTCCACTACCATCACCACTACGATGACCACGACCATGCGCAGCCCGCGCAAAGGCTTTTTCCGCTTGCCCTAACACCGGCCCAACTAAGGTGACACACAGCGCGTGGAAAATAGCTTCCACGCGCTTTTTGTTTACAGACCCGCACAGAGAAGGGGAGAGGGTGCACATGAGAACCATCACGATGAAGTTCGGCGGCACGTCCGTCGGCAGCCCAGAGGCTATCACCAACGTTGCCGACATCGTCCAGGCGACCGCCAACGACGACACGCGCGTCGTCATCGTCGTTAGTGCGATGGGCGGGACGACCGACATGCTGCTAGACAGCGTCCGGGCGGCTTCGAAGGGCGACCGCTGGGAGTTCCAGAATTTGTCTGGCAAGATCAAAGATCGGCACGAGGAAGTGCTGGATATCCTGCTAAAGCCCAGCGAGCGCCGCGAACTGATGATGGAAACCCTCCACGGTTTGCTCACCCGTCACCTGGAACTGTGCCAGGCCGTGACGGTGCTTGGCGAGGTCACGCCGCGCATTCTCGACGCCGTTGTGTCGCTCGGCGAGCAGTTGAGCAGTCGCGTGGTCGCGGCGGTGTTGCAAGAGCGTGGCATGCGCGCCAAACAGTTCGACGCGACCAAGCTCATCCTCACCGACGCCGAATACCAGGATGCCAACCCCGCCTGGGAGCGCACCGAACGCCGCATCCGCGACTGGCTGCTGCCGGAAATCGACCAGGGAATCACACCCGTGATAACCGGCTTCATCGGCTCGGCCCCCGATGGCAGCACCACGACCCTCGGGCGTGGCGGCAGCGACTACAGCGCGGCCATCTTCGCGCGCTACACCCACAGCGACGAACTCATCATCTGGACCGACGTTGACGGGGTGATGACGACCGACCCGCGCATCGACAAGCGCGCCAAGGTGCTGCCGACGGTCAGCTATGCCGAGGTGGGCGAACTCGCATTTTATGGTGCTAAGGTGCTGCACCCGAAAACCGTGCAGCCCATCATCGAGCGCCAAACGCCGATTCGTGTGCGCAACACGTTTAACCCCTCGGCCCCCGGCACCCTCGTGATGCAGGAGAGCGAGGCCGTGAACACTGTCATCAAAGCCGTGACGTGTGTGCGCAACGTCAGCCTGTTGACCGTCGGCGGGCGGGGTATGCTGGGGGTGCCAGGCATCGCGGGGCGCACCTTCGTGGCGACGGCGCAGGCCGGAGCCAGCATTTTGATGATCTCGCAGTCGTCTAGCGAGCAGAGCTTCTGCTTCACCGTCACCGAAGACCGCGCAGGCGGCGTGAAGGAGGCCATCGAAACTGAACTTGAGGCCGAAATCCGCAGCAACGACGTCGATACCGTCGACATTCAGGACGAAGTGGTGATTATCACGGCGGTGGGCGCGGGCATGCGCGGGACGCCGGGCATCGCCGGGCGGGTGTTCACCCAATTGGGCGAGCGCAACCTGAACGTGATCTCCATCGCGCAGGGGTCATCGGAGTGCAGCATTTCGTTCATCGTCGATGCGAACGACACCGAAGCCGCTGTGAAGGCCATCCACGATTTGGCGCTGGAAACCGTCGAAGGGTTGAACGGTCACCCGGCAAGCGACATCGAACCCCCAACGATGGAGGGGCACGAATAGGCGCGGTTTCGCGTCATCGGGCGTAGGGGCGCACAGAACATTACACGACCTAGCGGTTAGACTGGCTGGACGCGACATGAGGCTAACACCATTTGCGCCAAGGCGGAGGCGCTCTGCCTATGTCAGGATATTAATATCCGCCCTTAAATCCCCTCCCCGTAAACGGAGAGGGGACTTTCTACGGCTGATGAAGGCGCTACGATCC
>CAYSVE010000529.1:0-4542 GCA_964434365.1 uncultured Anaerolineaceae bacterium
GTTCATGGGCGAGACAGCGAAGATCCTGTCGCCGGAAAAACGCGTCTTCATGCCGATCGCCACCATATTGAAGGACATGTTGGGGGCGTTGATAAGCTCGTTGAGCGAATCGAGCAGTGCCTGAAGATCATACCATCCGTCTGCTTTGAACTCGGTAACGCCATGCCTTTCCATAATCGGCTTGAGTTCGATTTCTTGCAGATTGTTGTAAAAGGCATGAATATTCACACCAATCACCTCGCTGCCTGGTTCACAATACAGTTTGCGTGCCACAGTACGGCCCTCCTTAGTATAAGTTAGTAATTTATTCCAACGTTCTCCAAGAGTATAAGGCCAAACGCATTTCAAATCAATGCGCCAATTATTTATTTACGAAAATTCACGCGACATCACGTTAATCCCTCGTCTGAGTGCGTGCGCTATCAGTTAGCCGATTGGCGACAGAGCAGAGGACGACACGGCGAAACTTCGTATCCGGTCGAGGGCAAACCGCTTGGTTCGGCTGATGATGACGGTGGGTTTGTGGGGTTAAAGGGTGGCGCACAGGGTATGTGCGCCAGGGTGAATCGAAGCAGGGGTTACCAACTTACGTGAATGACGGCGGCTTTTGCCCCATCTTTGTCGCGCGATGTTTCGTATTCGACGACAAAGTGTGACCCGCGCGGCAAAAAGCGCTTGGCGAAACCATACAACACACCATATTGCATATCGTCGGGGTAGCAGATGGTGTGGGTGGTTTTGAAGTGGGTGTTGTTGATCTTTTCGATCTCGATTTTGCCGACCTCGCCGCCACGGTGTAGCTGCTGATACATCCCATCCCAGGCGAACAGAACGTCCTCGAAGGTCGGGTTGTTCATCTCCGGCGGTGTAGGGGCGGCTTCACCGATGCGCATGCCGATTGCGACAAAATTGAAGGACACATTCGGCGCGTCGATCAGTTCGTTGATGGAATCGAGCAGCGTTTGAAGGTCGTACCACTCCATCGGCTTGAATTCGGTAACACCGTGCTGTTCCATGACCGGTTTAAGTTCGGATGCCTGTAAGTTGTTGTAGAAGGCATGAAGATTTACACCCAGTACCTCGGTGCCCGGCTCACAGTAGAGTTTGCGTACCATTGACTCGCTCCTTGTGTTATGCCGTCTTGAATGTTGTAATGTTTTTCATTGACGGAATTATAATTATTCTTCGAGGATAAATCAACGAAACAAGGCTAATTTCACCAGAATGTATTAGTATAATCTGCGTTTCGTAATGCGTCGGCCTCGCGCAAAACAATGCAACCCGATGCGCCATCGGTGGGCCATCGGGTTGCGTGCGGAGGATATTCTGAGTGGCTTGCGATTTTTCGCTTACAGGTCGTCGCGCTTGAGCCAGCGCGTGCCCGCTGGCGGACTGTACACCAGCATCGTAGCAAGCAGTTGCTCGACATCGTCCTCGACGATGTACAAGGCGCGGTCGCTGCTGCGGATGAACCCCTCGGTCGTCGCGTGCGTGAAGAACGAAAGCAGGCCATCGTAGTACCCCGCGACATTGAGCAGGCCAATCGGCTTGCGGTGGAAGCCCAACTGCGCCCAGGTGAGGATTTCGCACAGTTCATCGAGGGTGCCCATGCCGCCCGGCAGCGCTACGAAACCATCGGCGAGGTCGGCCATTTTGGCCTTGCGCTCGTGCATGCTGCCCACTTCGATTTGCTGCGTAAGGCCCTTATGCGCGCGCTCGCGCTCGACGAGCGCAGTCGGTATCACGCCGATTGTGCTGCCACCTGCCGCAAGCACCCCATCGGCGACTGCGCCCATCAACCCGGCGTGGCTACCCCCATACACGAGTTCTAACTCACGCTCGGCCAACGCGCGCCCGAAGGCCGTGGCCGTCTCGCGGTAAACCTCGTGCGAGCCGTAAGATGCCCCGCAAAACACACAGATTCGCTTCATTTTTCCCCCATCAGTGTGACCATAGTGCTATTAACTGTGCGCATATCAATACAAAAGTACTATGCGCGTTACGTTTTTCATACACTGGAACTATCGTCCAGCTATCATACCCACTGGAAACCATGTTCATCCTCATTTATCTGGTCTACATCGGGTACCTCGTCGTCCTGGCGAATCATATCGAAGGCGTGCGCGACCGTGTGCACGCATCGGAACCCTCCCTCATCGCGCGGCTGTACCCGGCCCTCGCGGCACCTGAAAAAGCCGACCATCTGCCAGAACCCGGCGTCCGCCCGACATTCTACAACACACCGGGCGAGGCGAAAGGTGTTCGGCGCATGCTCTCGTTTTTGTACGGGTTACTCCTCGCGCTGCTGACGTTGTATGTGCTGGGCAGTGACCTGCCACGCACGCCCAGTAACGCCTTAGACATCTACGGAAGGGCCATCGCTTTCGCCTCGATTGTGGGGGTGGCGCTGGTGTTGTATTCACATTGGGTGCGTAGCTGGTTGACGAAGCTCTTCCCACGCTTCGATCCATCGTCGTACGTGCATCGCACGGCCCTGTTACTCATCGTCGCCGATGTGACGATGGTTCTCAGCCAATACCTCGACGCCCGCGCGGGTGGCCTCAGCCGAAGCTGGGTGCTACTGCAAGAGCCGCTGTTGTTCAACCTGACGATGCTATCGACGTTGGCGTTGTTGGGTGTTGGGCTGCTCACGCGCCGAGGGCCACGGGCGCTGTGCGCCCGGCTGAAGCTGCGCTGGCCGCGCCTCAGCGACCTCGTGTGGGGCATCCTCGGTGCGTTTGGGAGCTTCGTGGCCGTGATTATCGCCCTCATCCTGATTGTGGTCATCGCCAACTTCAACGACCCGTCGGACATCCCCGACACGCCATCGTCGGAATACGAGGAAACGGTCGAAGCCACGGAAGAACGCTCGAGGGAGGCGATCATCGTGCTGCTGACCATCGGGTTTATTCGGGCGGCGTGCGCGGGTATCGGCGAGGAGTTGTTGTATCGGGGCGCATTGCAGCCGATCTTCGGGTTGGTGCCCACGGCGATCTACTTCATGCTGGCACACGGGCAGTACTTCGGCAACATCGGCATGGTGAGTGTGCTGTGCGGTGGTCTCATCCTCGGGGTGCTGCGCAACCGGCAAAGCACCGTCGCCGCAATCATCGCGCACACGGGCTACAACTTTATCCTCGTGGTGTTGCGCGTGCTGTAACACAAACGCGGGCCGTTTCGTCTTCGACGAGACGGCCCAACTTTTCGCCGCCACTTGTGACCATAGTGCTATTAACTGTGCGCATATCCATACAAAAGTACTATGCGCCATACATTTTTCATACACTTGACATATCGTTCAATTATCCCCCCGAGCAATCATGTTTATCGTCATCGATCTGCTACTCATCGGGTACTTCGTCATCCTGGCAAACCAAGTCGAACGCATGCGCCCGGTTCTGCCGCTGCATGTGCCGGAGAAGGGGCCGTTTTCGTGGCTTTACCCCGAGCCAGTGGACCCGGACAAGCCAAAATCGAAATCGGAGGAGGCACCGTACGAAGCAAAGCGCAAACGCCAGTTGCTACTTGTGTTTAGCATGGGTGCCATCGCCTGGGTTATGCTCATTGCGCTGCCCTTCGGCGAATCGATGCCGCCGCGCAACGCCCTTGAGGAACACGCGAGTACGATCGCCCTCGTTTTTGCGGGGCTTAGCGGGCTGGTGCTGCTGCTGCACCCGGTGCGACGTAAGGTACAGGTCGTCTTCCCCGGCTTCGATGCCGAATCGTATGTGCATCGGACGGCCCTGGTGCTCATCCTGCTGGACCTCGCGTTGGAGTTCAACGCGTACGTACGCGTGACCTGGGAGAGCCTCCTGCCCGCCTCGCGCGATTTTGCGGGCGTGCCGTTCTCTGCGACGCTGACGCTGGTCATCTTCTCGGTGATGGCGTTGGTCGGCGTGGGGCTGGGCACGCGGCGGGCACCCGGTGCCCTGTGCGAGCGGCTGAAGCTGCGCAGGCCGCGCGTCGGCGATGTGTTATGGGGTGCTGCCGGGGCTTGCCTTACGATGTACATCGTCCTCGCTGCGACGGGCACGCTGCTGCCCGCGTTGGGCATCACCATGGATGCGATCCCTGACGCAGCGGAGAGCCAGATGCACACGCTACTCGCGGACGGCCTCACGCCGCTGGTTATCGGGGTGACGCTGCTTGCGGCCCTTGGCGCGGGGGTCGGCGAGGAACTGCTCTACCGGGGTGCGCTCCAGCCAATTTTCGGGTTGGTGCCGACGACGCTGTACTTCGCGTTTTCGCACGGCGAGTACCTTATGAAAGTCGGTTGGCTGTCGGTGCTGGTGGGCGGGTTCGTGTTTGGGCTGCTGCGTAATAAGCAGAGCACCGTCGCGGCGATCATCGCGCACACGGGGTACAACTTCCTTGTGTATATGATGATCGTACCGTAGCGAAACCGTACGCCGCGCGCCCGTGGCTTAACGGGCAAACTCTGGTATCCTCTGGTGCGTTTTGATGGCGTACCCGAGGGTATTTTTGTGTACGGACTTCTGCGCCTCACCCGCTGGCGCGACCACCTGCCGTTCACCATCCCGT
>CAYSVE010000530.1:0-4532 GCA_964434365.1 uncultured Anaerolineaceae bacterium
CAACCCGCGAGTCTCCCATCTGCGCACCAGACTGCGTGTTGTAAACCACAACATGCATCGGCGTTTCAGCGATGACACCTTTCGGCACATGCACAAACCAGCCGAAGTTCCACAGCGCGCCGTGCAGCGCCGCGAACTTGCCATCGGTGGGTTGCACGGCCTTCGTCATAAAGTGCTCTTGCATCAGGTCGGCGTGTTCGTTGGCCGCCGTCAGCAAATCGGTGAAGATGATGCCCTGCGCGGTAAGCGTGTCCGGCACATCGAGGTGGACGAGCTTGCCATCGACGAAGACCATAAGCGCGCCCTCGCCCTCACCGATGAGCGGTTCGAGGCTTTTGGCGGGCACGGTGTCGAGCGATGCGCCGTTCGGCGTGACGACCTTCCCGGCCTCGGCCCAGTCGATGTGACGGTAGTCTGTGCGCCGCCACGCCTCATCCTTGAGCGTGGGCATGGGCAACCCCTCGTACACCTCCCACGAGGCCATGCGCGCCTCTCGGAGCCACTGCGGCTCGTTATTGGCGTCGCTCAGCGCTTGCACATCGGCACGGGTATATGCGGGGGATTCCGCCTTGGCAACACGGCGTTTTACAACAGCCACGGCTGTATTCTCCTTTCGTAGCAAGGGGGTGCCGTTTCCAGCACCCCCCGGTGATTCGTCTATGTGTGTGATGTTGTTGTGGTATCGCGGTGCGTTAGCCGATGGAGCCTTCGAGCTGAATCTGGATCAGCCGGTTGAGTTCCATCGCGTATTCCATCGGGAGTTCCTTCACCAGCGGCTCCAAAAAGCCGTTGACGATCATCGCGTTGGCTTCGTCTTCGTTCAGGCCACGGCTCATCGCGTAGAAGAGCTGTTCCTCGCCGACCTTGCTGACGGACGCCTCGTGCCCCATCGTCACATTCTTCGATTCGATCTCGATGTACGGGTAGGTGTCGGAGCGGCTGTCTTCGTCCAGCAAAAGAGCATCGCAAACAACGTTGCTCTTGCAGTTGTCGGCACCTTCGACGATCTTCAGCAGGCCACGATAGCTACCGCGCCCGCCATCCTTGCTGATGGACTTGCTGATGATTTGGCTGGTGGTGTTCGGCGCCAGGTGCGTGATCTTCGCGCCAGCATCCTGGTGCTGGCCCTTGCCTGCGAAGGCGATGGAGAGCACCTCACCGTGCGCGCCCTCTTCCATGAGGAGCACTGCCGGGTACTTCATCGTGAGCTTGCTGCCCAGGTTACCGTCGACCCATTCCATGGTGGCGTTCTTGTAGGCGGCGGCGCGCTTCGTCACGAGGTTGAACACGTTGTTCGACCAGTTCTGGATGGTCGTGTAGCGGCAGCGGCCACCTTCCTTCACGATGATTTCCACCACCGCGCTGTGGAGGCTATCCATGCTGTAGGTGGGGGCGGTGCAGCCTTCGACGTAGTGGACGTATGCGCCCTCGTCGACGATGATGAGCGTGCGCTCGAACTGGCCCATGCTCTCCGTGTTGATGCGGAAGTAGGCCTGTAGCGGCATCTCGACGTGTACGCCCGGCGGCACATAAATGAACGAGCCACCGCTCCACACGGCGCTGTTGAGCGCGGCAAACTTGTTGTCGTCCGACGGGATGACCGTGCCGAAGTACTCCTTCACGATGTCCTCGTGCTCGCGCAGGCCGCTGTCCATGTCCATGAAGATCACCCCCTTGGACTCAAGGTCCTGGCGGATGCTGTGGTACACGACTTCGCTCTCGTACTGGGCGCTTACACCCTGGAGGAACTTCTGCTCGGCCTCAGGGATACCCAGGCGATCGAACGTTTCCTTGATTTCGGCAGGGACATCGTCCCAGTCGCGGCCCTGGCGGTCGGTCGCGCGTACAAAGTAATGAATGTCCTCGTACTTGATGCTATCGAGCAGGCCGCCACCGCCCCAATCGGGGGTTGGCTTGGCCTCGAAGGCGCGGAACGCGTCTATGCGGTAGTCCAACATCCACTGCGGTTCGTCCTTCATCTGGCTGATGGTCCGCACCATGTCTTCGGTGAGGCCCTTCTCGCTCTTGAAGTTGTAGTTCTCCGGCATGTGGAAGCCGTAGGTTTCGTCGTAGGTCCCGCGGACGTCGCGTAACTGCGATTCCTCTTCGGTGAGTTCCTTATCGCTCGGGATGTAATCCTTCACCATGATGGGTTGGTTCCTTTAATTTTCAGACGATCTCACTTACTGTGCGGCGACTGCGTACTTATCGCGAACCCAGTCGTAACCTTCTTCTTCCAGCTTCAGCGCAAGTTCGGGGCCGCCGCTCTCGACGATCTGGCCTTCGAACATGATGTGGACGTGCTGCGGGGTGATGTAGTTAAGGATGCGCTGGTAGTGCGTGATAACCAACACACCGAGTTCTGGCCCGGTGAGGGCGTTCACACCCTCGGCAACGGTGCGCAGCGCGTCGATGTCGAGGCCGCTGTCGGTCTCATCCATAATGGCGAACTGCGGCTCCAGCACCGCCATTTGCAGCACTTCGGCGCGCTTCTTTTCGCCACCGCTAAAGCCCTCGTTGAGGTAACGACCCGCAAATTTGTGGTCGATCCCCAGGTAGTCCATTTTTTCTTTCATCAACTTGCGGAAGGCAGGGATGGAAATGCCCTTGCTTTCGGGGTCTTCGGCTTTCATGCGCGCGTTGATCGCCTGGCGCAAGAAGTTCGCCAGGGTAACACCGGGGATACTCACAGGATACTGAAACGCGAGGAACAAGCCAGCGCGGCTGATCTCGTCCGGTTCCATTTCCAGCACGTTCTCACCATCGAAAAGCACTTCGCCTTCGGTGACTTCGTAGGCCGGGTTCCCGGCCAGCACGTTCGCTAACGTGCTCTTGCCAGAGCCATTCGGCCCCATGAGCGCGTGAACTGCACCCTGCTCGATCGTCAGGTTCACGCCGCGCAGAATGGGTTGGTCTTCGACGGAAGCGTGTAGATTGCGAATTACGATTTTAGCACCCATTCGAGTGGCTACCTCCTAAGGTTTTAAGGCCCGTTAAATTTACTGTGTACCCCCCGTACGAAACTCCTCGAAGTATAACAATTGGGGTGGGGGGTGTCAATATTGATGATGAGCATTAGAAAAATTGACGCTCGAGATGTGGTATGCTACCATTTTGCTGTATGGTTAGAGACTAGGAAATGCAACCATGACACAGCCAGCGAATGATGTCGAGGCCGGTCTGTTCGACGCTCTGCGCACCGTCATCGACCCCGAAATCGGCATGAACGTGATCGAGTTGGGGCTTGTTCGGGACGTCGAAATTGGCCCAGATAAGGCCCACGTCGTGATGATTATGTCGACGCCGTTTTGCCCGTATGCACCACAATTGCTAGAGCAAACGCGCCGCACCGCGCAGGAGTTCCTCAGCATGCCGACGACCATCGAAATGGGCCTGGAGATGTGGTCGCCCGAGATGATGGAAGATGGCGCAGCAGACGACTGGGGCCTGTTCTAGGTAGGGCTACCGCTCATCGAACCACAACGGACGCCCAACGGCGTCCGTTTTTTGTTTCCAATCCACCCGCAGTTCAGCCTATCGGCTAGGCCGATTCTCGCGGATGAAGCCGACTGTATCGTGGTATGTCTTCAAAATTGTGTCGACTGTGATGTTGATCCACGCCTCGTACTCAGCATTGGTCAACTGAGACACAGACTTGTCGAGGAAGCGCAGCGGCGGCCAGTCCTCTGGGTTACGTTCGAGCGTGCTGCTGGGTGTGATATCCACATGCAGGTGGGGCACCCAGCTAAGGCCTGGTCGCCCCCGTGTGCCGCCTAACGTGCCGATTTGCGTCCCCCGCACGACGCGGTCGCCCACACTCACATCGATGCGGTCGAGGTGTGCGTAGCGGCTTGCGGCGCGGCGCCCGTTGCTGAACAACGGGTCGTGCTGAATAACGACCATATTGCCCCACTCGCGCCGCTCACCACTGAACGTCACGATGCCACTCGCCACCGAGTAAATCGGCTGGCCGCGGTCGGCGTAGGGGCTGCTGCCCCAGTTGAGGTCGGCACCTGTGTGGACCGACGTGTAACGCCCCAGATAGCTGCTGTAGAGGTATGGTTTCGCGTAGGGCGAGGCATCGCGCCACCCCGAGGGCCACACCTGGTTGCCAGCGCGCTGGCTGGCTGTGCCCACGGGTGCATCGTAGCCATCGGCGTAGTACTGGCCGTTTACGATAATTACGCCCTCGGTTGTAACCGGGTTGGGCGTCGTTGGGGGCGGGGGGCTGGTATCGCGCACAAGCCGATAACGGACGGCATCGAAGGTGATGGTGTTGCCCTCGTTGCCGGTAATGTCGTTGAGGAACACGCGGCCCGCGCTTGGTAAATCGGCATCGAATTCGTACACGCCCAGGCGATACCAGTTATTTGTGTTTTGCCTCTGATCCACTGCCACGAGCACCTCCTGGCTCTGCCCATCGACACCGTGGATTTTGTAGCGCGCGTTGCGGGCGGTCGAGAACGGTTTGTGGATGTACACATCCACGGCGTATTCGCCACTTTGCTGTAACTGGGGCGACCACACCGCCC
>CAYSVE010000531.1:0-4529 GCA_964434365.1 uncultured Anaerolineaceae bacterium
GTTCTCAACGGCGCGGATGCAGAACTCGGTTGCGGTTCCGCTCGGCACCTTCGGGTAGATGTAGAACGCCCCGCCCGGCTCAACGACCTCGAACTTCTTCGAGAGCAGCTCGAAAGCGAGATCACGCTTCGTGCGATAGGCGGCGATGTGTTCGCTCATGTCGACATCCATTGCCGCAAGGGCGGCGTGCTGGAACGCACTCGCGGCGAGGTCACGAACAGCCTGCGCCAACAACGCCTGCAAGATGCCCTGCGACGATTCGAGGAGCGCATCGCAGGCAACGACAGCCCTTGACTTTGCCTACCATAACCTTATACTTCTACGCTGTACCGCAGACAGCAGGCGCCACACGGCTTAAACACAGCCTGCCGAGGTAGTGATACACGCAAACAAAGCCATACACCCCACCAACGGGTGTTTGCTGCGTCTACGTCACGGCCTCTGCTGAATGCGGGCCGTTTTTTGTTTTCCGGGGCAACCCGGGTGAGGAGAAGTCCGTTTGGCAATTACCAAGGCACGCAAGGTAGAACTTGTTGCCCAGTACAACGATGTGCTGAGCCAGGCCGACGGCTTCGTGGTAGCTGAGTACAACCGCATGTCTGTGGCGGAGATGGAAGAACTGCGCCACAAAATGCGCGAGAGCGAAGGGGAGTTCATCGTGACGAAGAACACCCTGTTCAAGATCGCGCTGGAGCAGGCCGAGTGGCCTGTCCCTGAGGATTTGCTGGTTGGGCCGGTAGGGGTGGCCTTTAGCAAAGGTGACCTGCCGAAAGTGGCGAAGAGTGTGCTGGACTTCGCCAAGGACATGGAGGAAAAATTCACCATCAAGGGTGGTGTGATGGGCGCCTCGGTCTTCCCTGCGGGAGACCTGAAGGCTGTCTCCGAAATGCCCTCGCTGGATGAATTGCGCGCCCAACTGCTGGGCACCCTCGTCCTCCCAGCCCAACTCGCCGGTTTGGTGGAACAGCCCACCCGCGAACTGGTCAGCGTCTTCCAGGCTGCCAGCGTACAGCTACCCGCCGTCCTACAGGCGTACATCAACAAGCAGGAGAGCGGCGAAAGCGCTGCTTAACCGCCCGCGCCGTTGTGCGCACAGCAAGCAAACACAAATCACCTGTCGCAAGTTACGAATACGAGAAGGAACCCCACAATGGCAGACCTCGAAAAGTTGGTCGAAGAACTGAGTTCACTCACGATCCTCGAAGCCTCCGAGCTGAAGAAGAAGCTGGAAGAGGCCTGGGGCGTGGAAGCCGCCGCTGGCGGTGGCATGATGATGATGGGCGGCGGGATGCCGATGGCCGGCGGTGCCGCTGGTGGCGCTGTCGCCGAGGCTGAGGAAGAAGAAGCCCAGACCGAGTTCAATGTCATCCTCGAAGACATTGGTCCGAAGAAGATCAACGTCATCAAGGCGGTGCGTGCACTTACCAGCCTGGGCCTGAAGGAAGCCAAGGACCTCGTCGAAGGCGCGCCCAGCACCGTGCTGGAAGAAGTGCCCAAGGAAGCTGCCGACGAAGCCAAGGAAAAGCTCGAGGCCGAGGGCGCGAAGGTCAGCGTCAAGTAGCATCGCTGCTGCAACAGCCTCGTCACGACGGCTCCCAATTTGTTGGGGGCCGTTTTTGCTTTAGAATACTAATGATAGCTTTATAGCAATGATCTATTTGGCTTGTGTACTATTTGCCTCCTGCATTGGATGACCCACCGTGCAAAGACACAATCTCACAATCATCACTTCTGTGCTTCTGCTCCTCCTGATGACCTTCCCGGCCCTCGCGCAGGATGTGCCTGGCGATGAGCCGATCGGCTACGGCGACGAGGTGCGCGACACCATCACCGATGCGGCCATCTACGACTGGTGGCGACTGCCGATGGGAGAGGGAGAGAGCGTCGTCATCCAGATGACGGGTGGTGACGGACTCGACCCGTTGCTGGGCATCCTGTCACCGAGTGGCGACCTGCTGCAAAGCACGCTTCCCGCAGGCCCCGATGCCACCGTCGAAATGGAGTTCAGCGCCCCCGCCGGCGGCGAATACACAATCGTCGCGACGCGTGTTGGCAACGACCAGGGCGACACCACAGGCGACTATCGCCTGCGGACAGCACGGATCGGTGGGAACCCGGCCCCGGTTACTGCTCCCGACCCGTACCGCGAGGTGATCTTTACCTGCTTCGGTGATGATGTCGCCAATGTACTCACCCTGGAATTTATCGAGGATGCAGCTCAGGCGGATACCTTCCGGGCGACGTTGTACGGCTACGACGGATTTGACCCGATTTTGCGGACGACACTCGCCCAACCAATGGCCCAACCCTGTGCACCGCCCGAGGACTACCCAGGCGAAACCGTCACCTTACCCGATGGCGACATCATAGACGATGCGGCTGTTGTTCGTGCGAATTACGTGGGTGGGGCGGACATCGGGCCAATTCGGCTGAATGTGGGCAGCCGAGAGCGAGCGGCAGGGCGATATGTGCTGGTTATCGAGGGCTTCACCATCGGGCGTAACGGTGACCGCGACGTTATCGCATTTGGGAGCGGCCCCCTCGCGCGCGAGGTCCCCCCGACGATTTACATGCTTGCCGACAAAACCACTCGGCTCGACCCGTTTATCGAATTGGTAAACCCCGGCAGCGCTGTCGTGGTTACCTGCGACGACGCCGGAGTCCGCGATTGTGCGTCGGTCGCGCCTGCCGATGCCCTGACCATCGACTTTGGGGAAAACGGCGAGACTCTGATCGGCGGGCGCTTCGATGCAGGGATGCAAATCGTCGGGGGCACCCCAGAGCAGCAACTGCTAGAGTTCAGCGGTTTTGATGGCCGCACCTACGGTGGCTACACACTCGTCATCGTGGGGGAACTGCCGCCGCCCGCCGAAGACTAGTGAACTAGGGCGATGCCGTTGGCAGCGTCAACACAAATTCGATGCCGTTTTCGGTGGGGGCCGTGAGCAGTTCGCCGTTGGCTTGCACAGCTAACGATTCGGCGACGTACAGGCAACGCCCGATCAAAATGGCATCTAGCTCATGCCCCGGCGTCGGTGGCCGATCGTGGGCGGCAACGGTCAAACTCACGGCCCCACCCGACGAATCGGAGAGGGTGACGTAGCCACCCCAGGTGACGAACTGTACGGCGCGGCGCAACCCTCGAAGGATGAGTTCCAGCCAGCCCTTGTTGATGTGCACCACGATCAGCTTTTGATCGGTGGGAATACCCAGATACGCCGCGACACACTCACTGAAGTTCACAAACGTCTTTTTGACGGTCGCTCCGCTTAGCCCTTCGCCCAGCAGCGCTTCATGCTGCCCAAAGTCGATGATATCCCCGACAATGTATTGCACGGCCCGGCAGTGTTCATACAGTTCCGATTCATCGCTGCTCACGAGCGCACTGTAGCCGACGAGCAACGTAAGCGGTGTACGCAGGTCGTGGCTGTAGGTGTGCAGTTCGTTGACCGTCAGGTCGGTGATCTGGGCATCGGCGAGGCGCTGGGCTGTGCGGCTCACAACATCGAGGTACTCCAGGGTATCTGGGTTATCCGCATGCCGCGCAGCAGCGTTGCGGCTGAGGCTGATGATCGTAAACAGGTGGTCGTAGAGTTCGGTGTGCATTAGGTTCCATTGATACACAATAAGTTGGCGGCTCTGCCTTAAGGATACCATGCAACCATTTGCCAGCACATTACAGTATCGATGCAGTAGTGCTAACAAACAGCGTGAAGCACATTTGTTTGTCGTGTTCGGCTACTGTGAGGGTAGCATCGGCATCGGCGAACAGGCGTTGGGCGGTGTGTAGGGCATACTGCCAGATGGGCGTGTCCTCACTGCCGACCCAGTCGGCACTCAAACACTGAGAGACGTGGTCGACCACGCTCTCCAGGGGTGTAAGTTCCAACAGCACCACGATCGCATCGACGGCTTGCCGAATGTGCACATGAACGGCTACTTGAAAGGTGTGCACGGCAAAAAACAACGTTTCGAGGCCTTCGCGCATGCGCCACATTTTACCTGCGATCAGCGGAATGCCATCCTCAACAGTTAGGTGAACGGGTGCAGCGTCCGGGGTGGTGGCATAGCGCAACAGTTCGTTTTGCAGCAAATCGACGATGCTGTACGTTTCCATAGCCGTGGTCGAAAGGGCCTCGGTTTTAACTTTGGCATAGTTCACAACAACGTTGACCAGCGCAAGGAGGGTTTGCCCATCGCTGTGAATGCGTTGCAGCGCCGCCACATCGGCAGCCGACATATCATCTTCAGGATACATCGTGAGGGAAACCGCAAACCCAATAATGACATTGAGGTGGCCGCGCAGGTCATGGCCCATGGTTGCGAGTGTTGGCGTGGGGTTCGGTTGTGCCAGAACCGTCATGAGCGCTTCGCGCATAGTTTGCGACGCCGCCGCAATTTGCCCTACGAAACGCCCCATCTCGCCGGTTGTGGTGTGGAGGTTTTGCGTTTCCTGGTCGATCTGCTCGATTGCTACCAGCAATTCGCGTTGCATCGGCTCATCCCCATCTCTTTCGCCAAGCAACCCG
>CAYSVE010000532.1:0-4509 GCA_964434365.1 uncultured Anaerolineaceae bacterium
AGGGCACCACCGAGCCGTTGCAGTTCTCGCCCGATGGCACCGAACTGTACTCGATTACCCCCGGGGGCATCGTCGTCATCGACCCCCAGACGGGCGAGGAAGTCCGCAATAGCCCGTTCCCCAGCAATGTCTTCGGCTTCGTGGCCGACCTCGACGTGGCCAATGGTGTGATGGCCGTGGGCGATGGGCGTGGCTACCTCATTTTGGATACTGACACGGGTGAGCAAATCGCTGGCATTGGGCTGGAGGCGGGTATCCCCGATGGGGCACTCACAGCCGATGGCACCGGCTTCGTCACCATCGATAGCGGCCAGCTACAGGTTTGGGATGTCGAAACGGGTGCGGTGCGCGGCCCTGGCGTGGCCGTCATTCCGGGTGGGAACATCGCGGCGGTGGCCGTCAGCAGCGACGGACGCTACCTCGCCCTTATGGACCGCCCCGGCGCAACCCTCAACACCCCGGCAGCGATCCGCGTGTGGGATACCGTTGCGGGCGAAGAACAGGCCGTGAGCCTGGCGGAGGATGAGTACGCCAATCTGTTGTTCCTGCCGGGGCAGCCAGTGCTGTTCATTGCTAAGCGCGCCACCCAGGGAGACTCCGCCGACGTGCTGCTCTACGATGTAGCCGCCGATGCCGTGCTCGACGCGTACACGCTGGATGTGACGAGTGGCCCCGTCATCAGCCCGGATGGAACCCTGTTCGCGGCCAGCCGCCAGGAACGGCTGTACGTGCAGAACCTACAAACCGGCGAGGTGCTGCTGAACGAGCCAAACGCCCACACCGATTTCATCGTTGCGACGGCTATTCACCCCGGCGGTCAATTGGTGGCCACTGGCGCGCGCGATGCAACCCTTCGCTTGTGGGACCTCGCCACCGGCGAGCAGGTCGCGCTGGTGAGCGCAACCACCGATGTACGTAGCATCGCCTTTAATGCCGACGGCGCGCAGGTGGCCGTTGCCGACGCGGACGGGGTGCGCCTGTTCGACCTGGATGGCACGACGTTTACCGAGCGCCTGGCCTTGCAGGCAGACGCCCTGGAGAACCCGCGTCAGGTGTTCTTTGGCACTGCGGGGGACGTGCTGCTCGTGCGTGTGCCGAACAATCTGCTCGCGTTCGACGTAAGCAGCGGCGAGTTGCTGCACGAGGCAGCCGTGCCAAACGGCAGGATGTCCCTCAGCGCCGATGGGTCTACGATTGCCGTCGCGGCACAGTCGGGGTTTGGGCAGGTAGAGGTGTTGCACGTCGAGGATGTTGCCGTTGGTGCCTCGGCTAATGCCGCTGCGGCCCCTGCTATTGCCCCGGACCAAAGCTACAACTCCGCCGATTTGGGCCTCGCGTTCGATTTTCCCGCTGGCTGGTCCATCGTGGAGCAGGGCGGCGGTGTGTTTATCGTCAACTACGACTACGACAACAGCGGCCCCAATGACCCCGGCGAAGCGCGCATCCAGTTTTTGACGAGCGGCTTCTTTAGGCAGCGGGGGTTGCCCGTCGTCACGACGGACCCGGTTGCCTTCCTCGATAGCCTGCGCCCGGTGCTAAGCAGCGACGAGAGCACCCAGGATGCCGCCCAGGCTATCACCCTGGGTGGGCGCGACGCCGCCGAAGCGCCGGGGACCTTCCAGGGTGCGCAGAGCATCGCGCTGGCCGTGGGCGATGGTGCAGGCAATCTGGTGTTCGTCACAGGCGAAGCCGATGCCGCCGACTTCGCCGACTTCGAGCCGATCTTCCGCGCGGTGGCGGCTTCGGTCGTGTACACCGTGCCCACCTTCGACGTGCTGCCGGTCATCACAGCCCAAAATGCCGATGCCCTGGCGCCCTTCCGGTCCTACCCGGCAGCGGGCCTCCCTAATGGGCAAACGGCGCAGGTGGCCTACAACCCAGATGCAACCGCCATCGCACAGGTGTTTGGGATACGTGGGGTGGTCTTCCGCGATGCTGAGACCGGCGAGGTGCTGGGCATCTACGACGAAACGGTTTGGCAGGGGGTTTTTACGCCCGATGGCACGCGCTTCATCGGCGTGGGGGCGAGCGCTGGCCTGCAAGCCATGACCCCCACCGGCGAGGTCGTGTACACCGTCGAGGTCGATGAAGACCCATACAGCATCGACATCTCGCCCGATGGCGCGCAACTCGTGCTGGGCGGTTCAAGAGGCCTGCTGGCCCTCCACGACGCCGCAACGGGTGCCGAAATCGCCCCCTTGGTAAGCGCTTCGGAGGAGCGTGTGCGGGCGGTGGCCTTTGGCCCGTCGGGCGATGTGCTGGCCCACGGCGGCGACCTCGATGTGCTCTACCTGCGGACCGGCGACGCCTTCGGTGAGGTGCAGGAAATACCGCTGCGCGATGCCCCCAGCGAAATACGCGGTGCCGTGCTAGCGCTGGCCTTCAGTGCCGATGGATCGCGTATCGCTGTGTTGGAGGCGCAGGGCATCTACACTGTGTTGGATGCCAACACCGGGGAGATCGTGCAGCAGGCCGAATTGCCGGAGGGCGGTATAAGCCGGGGCGATATTGCCCTTAGCAACAACGGCGAACTTGTCGCCATGGTGGGGCTTTCGCAGCAGCAAGTCTTCGTGATTGATGTCGCCACCGGCGAGATTCGTGCTCAGTTCGGCCAGGGTGTGGCGATCGCGGGGTTGGCGCTCCACCCAGATGAAACGCAATTACTCGTAGGCGGCGACCGCAGCAGCTTGCAAGCGTGGGCCATCGCCCAACCGTAACGATGTCTTACTGGCAATACACTGGTGACTGTGCGGCGCTAGGGTATTGCCACATTGTTGTGGACGGCCTCGCCTTGTGCGTCCGCTGTCGATAGCCAAGCGACCCGCTGATGGGCCACGAGACGAAGGTAGCCATCGTGTGACCTTGCAACAGTTCAGCGGAATGCGCATGGTGTTTTTGCCTAAACTGCCGGGTCCACCGGCGTCCCCTCGCGTACGGTGACGGTCGTCAGTTCGTAGAAGTCGCCGTCGCCGACGGGCAAGCGCAGGCCGTTCGTGTAATCGTAGAGGCCCATCACCACCCGATACTCGCCGGGCGGTAAATCCGCCGGCACGGGCAACGCATGCCATTGGCTAATAAGCGTCTCCTCGGCGCGGTCCCATGTGGGGGTGATGCGCCGCGCAGGCGCGCCATCGACCTGCGCAAGCACCTGGTATGCGTCGGTGGGCACGAGGTGCAAAAACAGCGAGTAGTCGGTCTGCGGGGTTTCGCTCGCCTGCCAGTAGAAACGCAAGCGCAGCGATTCGTCCGCGCGTTCGGCGTCGAAGCCGCGAAGGGTGATGCGCTCGCCGAACGTCACGTCGTCGAGTTCGGTTTGTGGCGGGTACAGGCGATACAGGTAGGTGCGTGGTCCGCGCATGCTGGAATCTTCGTTGAAGCTGCGCAGAAAATACAGGTCATCGAGGTAGGCCGCGCCGTCGGGGGTGTCCGCCAGGTTGTCGACGCGCCACACGTCGAGGGCCGCATAGGTGAGGCTGCGTTCGTCGCGCCACTCGTCGACTGAGTATTGCGTGACGTCGCTTGTCTCCTGCCAGCCGAACCAGTACTTGTGCGGAATGCCACCCCACGACGGGTTGAACGTCTTGTGGTTGGAGTTGTTGACGATAACCGTGCCCGGTTCGAGGTTGTCATCGACGTAGTAGCGGAGGGCCACGCGGCTTTCTGGCAGCCGCCGGCCTTGCACCATCTCGATGTCATCGAGTGTGTAAGGCACGAAACCGAAGGCCGCGATGGGAATCAGCACACAGGCAAGCCCCACACTGCGGCGCGGAAACACGTCGATGATTTGCGCAGCCGCGACCCCAAACAGCACACATACCAACCCCGCCGCCGGGATAATATCGTGGATGCGGCCCACCAGCCGTACATGGCTGAAGAAGCTCACCAGCCACGGTAGGGTGATTAGCGGAAACAGGAGCAACGCTGGCACGCGCCAATCGACCGTGGGGCGATTGAACCGGCGCGCCACAAAGAACGCGACGACCCCCAGTACAATCGTCACACCCGTGAGCCACGCCCCCGGCGGCACAAACGCGTATAGGATGTTGTCGATCACACGCACCGGGTCGAACAGGTCGCTGAGGCCGCTAGTCCGCGCGTCCTCGACGAGGTAGGTATCCATGCGGTTGGCACGCCAGATGAACACCAGCCAGAACCCCACCGCCGCGACCATCGCGGCCTGTAGGGCAATAAGTCGAAGCCCCTTTTTGCGATCCTCGCGGAGCGTGAGCAACGCGACGATGCCCCCCGCGCCCAGCACCGGCAACATCTGGTATTTCACATGCACGTCGATGAGGCCCACGAACACGCTCCACACCGCCCAATGACGTTTCGTGGGGTCGGTGAGCGCGACGACCGCCAACCACACGCTGATTGCCGTCCACATATACACCCACGTGTCCGTCGTCGCATTGATGGACAAATCGAGGAAGGTGGGGGCCATCGCATACAGGCCACCGGCCAGCAAGCCTGCGACGTTCCCCGCCGCAACGCGTGCCGTCAGCGCGATGA
>CAYSVE010000533.1:0-4491 GCA_964434365.1 uncultured Anaerolineaceae bacterium
GCCGTTATCGCCCTGCTCCAGGCCACCGTTGTTTAGCAAATTATCCTGGGCGGCTGCCGGTATCGCCAGCAGAAAAGCACCCAGTAGGATCGTTATTAGGTAGAAACGCTTCATTTTGTATGCACTCTCCACAGAAAAACTGCCGCGCGCGCCATTTTAGCACGCGCGGTAACGCTGTCTAGTGGTATCAACTGCTGTAGCTGATGCGATAGATGACGTTGGCGGCATCATCGCTGACGAGCAATGCGCCATCGGGCATCACTTCGACGTCCACCGGGCGACCCCACGCCTGGCCGTTTGTGGGTAGCCACCCCTCGGCGAAGGGCACGTAGTCGGTCACGCGGGTGCCCGTTTCGTCGAGCGTGGCCAGCATCACGCGGTAGCCGATGGGTGGCTGTCGGTTCCAACTGCCGTGCTCTGCGACGAAGAGTTGGTGGGTGTACACGTCGGGGAACATGTCGCCGGTGTAGAAGCGTGCGCCCAACACAGCCCCGTGCGGGGTGACGTTGCGGGCGGGCGGGTCGAACTCATCGCACGAGCGGCGGTCTCCAAAGTCGGGGTCGGGGATGGTGCCGCCGTGGCAGTAGGGGAAGCCGAAGTGAAGACCCGGCTCCGGCGCATAATGAATCGTATCCGGTGGGCTGTCGTTGCCCATCCAGTCGCGCCCGTTGTTGGTGATCCACATCTCATTGGTCACCGGGTGCCAGTCGAAGCCGACTGAGTTGCGCACGCCCTCGGCATACACTTCCAGGCCGGTGCCATCGGGGTTGATGCGGCTAATCGTCGCAAACAGGCCTTCGACTTCGCAGACGTTGCACGGCGCGCCGACGTTGAAGTACAGCTTGTCGTCTGGCCCGAACGCCATGAACTTCCAGCCGTGGTGGCCTTCGCGCGGCAGGGTATCGATGACAACGACGGGCTGTGGCGGGGCGGCGAGGTTGTCTTCGATGTTGTCGTACCGCAGGATGCGGCTCACCTCGGCGACGTACAGGCTGCCATCGCGCATCGCGACGCCGTTCGGCGCGTTGAGGCCGCTGGCAATTGTGAACACGCGCTCGGCGCGGGTAGACGTTGCCGCATTGGGGATGGCATACACGCTACCGACGTTCCGTGTGCCGACGAACAGCGTGCCGTTTTCGCTGAGCGTCAACGAGCGCGCCCCACGGATGATGTCTGCAAATATGTCGATCGTGAAGCCCTCCGGCAACCGAATCGTGCTCAGGTCTCCCTGGGCGCTGGTCGGCTTGGGGGTAAAGCCGACGATCGGAATTATCGCGGCGAGCAGAATGACACTTATCAAGAACCGCTTACGCACGGCGGTATCTCCTCATCTGTCGAACAACCGCCCGCAATTTTAGCAGACGCCCGAACGGGTTGACAGCATGTGCGCCAAAGCGAGGGGGTTTCGGCGGGAAATTGCGCAAACTGCTTGACAAATTCGGCGAAGGTAAATACCATTAGGCATGAAAACTAACGGATTTAGCCTTGGCTGAGGAGTTAACCATGACAACCCCGACCGCACCTACCCCAACAACCATTTCCATGCCACGTATGATGCTCCACATGGAGGGGCTGGCGGTGTTCATCATTTCGATCGTGCTCTATCGCCAACTGAGTGACGCAAGCTGGTGGTTGTTCGCGCTGTTGTTGCTCGTGCCCGATTTCGCGATGCTGCCGTACTTCATCGACCCGAAGCTGGGTGCAGTTGGTTACAACCTCGCGCATACGTACCTATTGCCCGTATCGCTGGCGGTGGTTGCTGCGCTTATGGGGTGGCAAACCGTGCTGGCGCTGGCGCTCATCTGGGTGGCGCACATTGGCATGGACCGCGCCGCCGGTTACGGCCTCAAGTATGGTGCGGCCTTCAAAGAAACGCACCTGGGCCGGGTGTAGTACCGTGGCCGATCGGAGGAACCGCCGGGCCGAACGACACGACCCGGCGGCAGGTGACACTGTGCGGCTCAACCGCGCGGGTCGTAGTCTGTATCGACCATGAGGCCCATCGCCTCGGCAATCGCGCCCCAGTCCACCAGCTTAAAGTTCTGGTTTTCCTCGGGGTTGATGTTCAGGTCATCCTGCACGACGAACACGCCATTCGGGAAGGCATCGCCCAGGGCGGCGTTCGTCACATCGATGCCATCGGTGCCCGAAACCCCGTCGATGGTATCGGTTTCGGCGATGGCGAAGGTACCGATGTAGGCGTTGTCGCCTGTGCGCTCGTATACCACGAACTCGCTGCTGCCCTGCGACGACGCGATAAGGTAGCCGCCGCCGTCGCTCGCGAGGTAAAGCGTCAGCCCTTCGACATCCGCCGTCAGGTTGTCGCCGTCGGTGCTATCGACAAGCGTGCGGTCCTCACCGGCGTCGGTTTCGGCAGCGTACCGCCAGATGCCCGCCTCTTCTTCACCGATGTACATCACACCGTTTTCGTCATCCACGGCGCAGCCTTCGGTTTGCGCGCCGAGGCTGAAGGTGCGCACCAACTCGGCATCGATGCGGCCGTCATCGGTGCCGCTGAGCAGGTATTGCTCGACATCGCCCGTATCGGCGCTGTTGAGGATGGCGTAGGTATCGCCGGTGGCGGCGCTCTGATACATGCAGAAGCCGTAAACCTCGGCCACGACGGACTCGAACTCGCCTGCGGCGGCGTCTTCGAGTTCGCGCGTTTCCGGGTTCACGGTGTAGAGGATGAGTGTGTTGAAGGTGCGGTTGGTCGCGCCGACGACGGCCACGGAACCGTCGCCCAGCGGGAAGTTGTAGCGGATGTCGACGTTGTTGACGTCGCCGATGTCGATCGTCTGGTGGATGGAGCCATCGAGGTTGTACACGACCAACCCCGACGTTTTGTCGGTACCGATGATGGTGCTCAGGGCCGGGTCGGTCGGGTGAATCCAGATCGCGGCGTCGTCGGCAGCGTCGGTGCCGCTTGGCACGGGTACCGTTTCGACGCTGGCGGTTACGGTGATGGCATCGCTGGTTTGGGCGACGCGCACCTCGAAGCCTGGTTCGGTCTCAAGGCCAAGCTCAGCGGCAGCGGCCTCCCACGAGACCAGGCTGAACGCGCCCGTGCTGTCGTTACTGGTCACCAGCAAGCCCGCCGGGTAGGCATCGCCCAGGCGTGGCGCGACGGCATCCATGCCGTTTGGCTCGATGGTGCCGACGATAGCAAAGGAGGCCACGAAGGTGTTCTCGGCCCGGTCGTAGACGTTCACGAGGCTCGCGGATTCGTTGGAGACGAGCAGGTAGCCCGTGCCATCGGCGTATTCCAGCACCGTCGCTGCTTCGATGTCCTCGGTGAAGCGGCCAATTTCCTCGGTGTTACCCACCTGCGAGAAGTCCACGATGCCACGCACGTTGCCAGTCTCGGGTTCGCCGCCGTAGCGCCACAGGCCCACATTGCCCTCACTCACGTAAATCGCGCTGTGGAAGTCGTCTGCTGTGCAGGCTTCCACCTCGCCGCCGACGGCGATCTCGCGGGCCACTTCGGCGCTGAAGGCGTCGCCGTTGGTATCGAGCGCGTACTGGAAGAACGTGCCTTCTTCGCTGATGACGACCACGTAGAGAATTTCGGTCACACCGCTGCGGAAGAAGCACGTCGCGGCCTGGTCGATGTCGACGGCCAGCTCACCGACCTGAGATACCTCAAGGGTTTCATCATCGACGCTGAAGAACAGCAGCATCGGCTCTTCGTCGACGCCCGCGACGATGAGCGCGCCGTCATCGTCGCCGATTTCGACATCGTAGCGGATGTCGATAGCGGTTAGCGGCTCGGTTTCGATCACCTGAAGCAGCGCCCCATCGAGGTCGTGGACGGTGAGGCCCACTTCGTCATCGGTGCCGATGATGAGGCTTAGCGATGGCTCGCTGGGGTGCACCCAAATCGCTGGGGCAACAGCGGCTTCGGCCTCGCTGGGTTCGGTTTCGCCTGTCAGCGGCGCATTGATGTCCTGAGCAAAGGCAGGCATTGCAAACAAGGTCATCAGAAGTAACGCAACAATATATCGCATCGTTTGCTCTCCATACATTTAGGTAACGAAGAGCAAACTTTAGCCAGCGAACGTCAATAACTGTTTAAGTTACGATGAAATGCAATGGCGACACGCGCCGCTACATCTGCGGGATTTTTTCGTCGCGCGCGGCGAAGTCCGCCGTTTGGGCGAGGCGCTTGGCGCGGGTTTTATCCGTCTTCGCCAGCTTGATCCAGCGCAGCACGTTACGGCGATACGACGGCGCGGAGGCGGTGAAGTTCGCCAGCGCGGGCGGGTTGGCCTCCAGCGCAGCGACGAGGTCGTCGGGCATGATGAGCGCGTCCACGTCGTCCATGAAGGTCCACAGGCCGTTGGCCTTGCCCTCTGCGACGGACCGCAGCCCGGCGGGGTGCATTTTGCCTTCGGCCTCTAAGCGCGCAACGCGATCTTTGTAGCTTTTGGCCCAATGCTGCGCCTTGCGCGGCGCGATCAGTTGCATCGTGCGGTCGTCGTCGAGCTTGCG
>CAYSVE010000534.1:0-4473 GCA_964434365.1 uncultured Anaerolineaceae bacterium
AAAACCTTTTATCGAGGAAAAGATGATCCGCAACACCCTGGTGGGTGATTGCAATGGGCCGATTTATCGGCTTGGATGGTACGTGGACCCCAAAACCGGCGGGTCTTACCTGATGACATCCAGCCAGGATGGTTTCCTGCGTACCTGGGACCCAGAGACTCGAAGCGAAATCCACACCGCAGCCAATAGCCAGCCACCGCCCAACACGCCGAAGCGGCGGCGCATCACGACGAACCAGGTTCGGCTGGTGGCGTGGTCCTCCGATGGGGCCTACGCCGCGACGGACTCCAAGCTGCAAGTGGGGTCGGTCGCTGTGTACGGTATGGACAATGGCCGTCTTATCGGCACGCGGCCTATCCACGACGAGAAAATCCTTTGTATGCACTGGCAGGACGCGCTCGATCATCAAGGGCGGATGCAGCGCTACCTCGCGACGGGTTCGGACGATTTTACAGCATGTGTAAGCAACCCGCTGAATGGCAATTTGCTGGCGCGCTTCCATGTCGATAACGACGTGTCGTCGGTGGCGCTATCGCCCTCGGGGACTTACCTGGCTGTTGGCACCGGGGCGAGCCGGTCGGGGCAGCGGAATGTGCTCATCTACGAGGTGGTGGGTAATAGCCGGCGTCCTATTACGCGCCTCAAGGGCCACGCAGGTAAGGTGACCTCCATCGTGTGGTGGCCCGACGGGAGCAAGCTCGCCTACGCAGCCACCGACAACACCATCCATGTGTGGAATATGACCGAAGGCTACCGGATGATGGTGCTGCGGGGCCACACCAAAAGCCCGATCAGCCTGACGGTGAGCGGCAACGGTGAAGTGCTCGCCTCGGCGGGGGAAGACCAGACGGTGCGGTTTTGGAGTGAGCCGAAGAAGTTCAAGCTGGTGTACATCCACCCAGACCAAAAGGGCAACTACGACCGCACGATCTCGTTCCACCCGACGAAGCCCGTGCTCGCGCTGCCATCGGATCAACGCAATCTGTACATCATGAATCTTGACTTCAGGATGTTGCACCTCTCGGAGCCGCAGATTCCGATCACGTATTATCAGACGGCGAAGGTGGTGGTGCTGGGCGAGCAGGGCGTGGGCAAAACCACCCTGTGCCGTGTGATGCACGACAAAGATGTCGAACTGACCCACGAAGCCGGGACCAATGGCATCGACGTAAGGCTGCTGAAAACTAACTTCGATGAGGCCAACCAAACGCGCCAAGATGTCTTCTTGTGGGACATGGCCGGGCAGTTGAACTATCGCCTCACGCATCAGCTTTTCCTCAACGATGTCGATGTGGCCATTCTGGCGTTCCACCGATCGATGACGGAGTTCGAGAGCGTAAAATACTGGAGCCGCATCATCGATAAGGTGAACAAGAACAAAACCAACACCAACAGGCCGCTCGATGATCTGATAAGGGGCAATGGGCCGATGTCTAAGTATTTGGTGCAAACCCGCATGGACCAGGATCGGGGGCCGTACACCGAGGACAAGCTGCGGCAAATCGCCGAGGACCTGGGCTGCGAACAGCAAGTCTTCAGGGTCAGTTCGTACGAACGCGAGCAGAATAAGCACCACTCCATCGAAAAGCTCACGTACACGGTCATCGATGCGGTGCAGTGGGGGTCCATCGCGGAGAACGTCTCCAACGCGATGTTCGACAACATCCAGAACTTCATTCGGCAGCGCAAGGAGAGCGAGGCGTACGAAAATACGACGACGTTCTACCAGCTATACAGCGAACTTGCCCTGCAACACCTCGACGATTTCGTGGCGGAGTTCGGTGAAGAGGCCGCCAATAACCTCATGGAGCAGTTCCGCACCTGCATTACGTTCCTCGAAGTGCAGGGGCTTGTGCAGCGGTTGACGTTGGGGAACCTGGTATTGCTCGCGCCAGAGTTGTTGTCGTTTTACGCAACACAGCTTATCAACATGGCGCTGGTCGAAGACCAAGACCGCACCAATAAGGGGTTCAAGCAAGGGCGCCTGCCGACGCAGCAATTGCTGAGCGGCGAACTGCCGATCGCGACATCGAAGCGCGTAAAGAACCCCTACCAGGAGAAGCTGCTTATCATCGCGACGGTGCACAGCCTGCTAGAACACGATATCGCCATGCTGGAAGAGGATTTCCTGATTTTCCCATCGGCCTTACTGGCCGACCCGAACGACGACTTCGAGCAACCGCCGTTGGAGTACCTCACCTATGAGTTCAGCGGTTCGGTGGACAACATCTACGCGGTTATCGTCGCGCACCTCTCGCGCAGCCGCTATTTCACGCGGGAGCAGATCGCGCGCGACAAGGTGTTGTTCCGTGCTGGCGAGCGTGGCTTCTGTGGTATCGAGTTTAGCTCAGACTTCCGCGGGCGGGCCAAGCTCACGATTCACTACGATCAGAATGTGGAGATGGACTACCTGAAGTTGTTCGACTTGCTCATCTGGTTGGACCTCGACGATGCGTCCATCGACGATGAAGTGGTGCGCAACCACGCCTACTACTGCACGAACTGCTTCAAGGTGCGGTTTACGAACGAGCAGGTTAAGATGGTGATGGACCTGTTCCCGGCTGGGACGAGCGAACCGGCGACGATCTTCTGCCCGTTGTGCGGGCGCGAGACGGTGCTTACCCCGCCCTACCTACCCGAGGACCTGCGGCATCAGGAACCGTTCCGTAAAATTTGCCTGGATATTCATCAGCATAGTATCGAGGAGCGGCAACAGTCTATCCGCTATTTTTTGCGTAAGAGCAAGGAAGACATCGGCTACTACGACGCGTACTTCTGGTACGACGAAGATGCGGTCATGCGTGGTTGTGTGCTCGATGTGCTCAGGAAGGTCGACGACCAGATGTCGTATCGGGGGATTACAACGTTGGGGATCGCGGAGACGTTGAACCCTGAAGAAGCGGCCTTCCGGGCGCAGGCCATCGTGTTTTTCATCGACGCGCAAACGAAGCTGCGTCGCGTTGAGCCGTATGTACGGATGTGCCGCGAGCAGGGGCGTCCGTTTGTGTACATCCTTATCGATACCGAGGTGACCGAAGCGATACTGCGGGAGCGCGATGTCACGGAGACGCTGATGGTGTACTGCAAAGACGGCCAGATTTACGGCCTGGGTGGCGACGCGCTCGATAAGCTAGAAACCGCCCTCACCGGGAAGATGTTTTAGGCGGGCGGATGAAGTAGATGAAGTAAGTGGGGCGGCCTGGGGGGCCGTCCCTGCCGCACTGCTAAACCGAGAAGCGTCTGCTGCGCACCCGTTTGAACAACCCCATGATCCCCTGCTGTGCGAACAGCGCCACCAAAACGAGGATGATACCGAATACCACGCGGTTGGTTTCTAGTGGAATGCTGATGCCAAACCGATCGATACGCGTGATGCCCACGCGCAACACCTCGGAGATGAGGGTAATAAGTGGCACGCCGATAAGCGGCCCCTGCCAGGTGCCACTGCCACCGACGACGGTCATCAGCACGACGTTGATGGAGAGCGTAAGGCTGAAAATGCCGAGCGGTTCCACGTAGCCGATGCGATAGCTGTGGATACCGCCCACCATGCCGCCCATAAACGCGCCCAGCATAAACGCGTACATCTTCACCTGGGTGGTCTTCACGCCGAGTACGGCGGCGGCTTCTTCGTCCTCGCGGATGGCGACCAGCGCGTAGCCGAACTTGGAGTTCTCGATGCGGTAGACGAGGTACACCGACGCGATCATCAACACCAGATAGGTAAAGTAGAATACCTGCTCGATGCCACGCGGTTGCAGCGGAAGCGGGTCGATGAGGATACCGAGTGCCCCCCGCGTGAAATCGGCATTGAGCACGAGTTGCTGCACCAAAAAGCCGATGATGAGCGTGAGAATGGTGAAGTACGGCCCCCGCAGGCGCAGGCTCGGTAGGCCGATGAGCAGCGCAAAGGCCGTGCCGACGACGCCGGCGAGCGGGACGGCGATGATCGGTGGGATGAGTTCGCGGTTGACCATAATCGCGGTGGTGTAGGCCCCCAACCCGAAGAAGACCGCCATGCCGAGGTTGAGGTAGCCGCCGTAACCGCCGAGGATGTTCCAGCCCTGCGCGAGAATAATGAAGGTGAAGATCGTCGTGACGGTGCTCATAAGGCCGAGGCCGGGCAAAAACAGGCCGATGAGCACAAGGGCGATTATCCCCGCGATCATCAGCGAGAGTTGCACGGGTTGTTCGAGCAGCGTGGGCGGCGTACCGCGCTTGGATTTCGGTTTTGCTGTGGTTGCCATGGTTATATCGTCCTTGCTTTGCTACCTGCGAGGCCCTGCCCACGCACCATCAAGGCGAGGGCCAAAAAGCCGTAGATGACCACCGAGACGTACTGGAACGGTAGCAATGTGCCGCTGATCGTTTCGGTGAGGCCGACGACCAACCCGGCGATCAACGTGTTGCGGATGTTCCCCAGCCCGCCGACGACCACCACGAGGAAGGCCTGGAGGAGCTGCTGATGGGAGC
>CAYSVE010000535.1:0-4466 GCA_964434365.1 uncultured Anaerolineaceae bacterium
AATAAATCCGATCTGCCCGAAGGTGGAGTAAGCCAGCATACGCTTGGCATCGTAGGTCATCAATGCGCCCAGGCTGCCGAAGAAAATGCCGATAATCCCCAGCACCAGCACCAGGTTTTGAATCACCGGGGCCTCCGCCGTGAACATCAGCGTCATCAAGCGAATCACCCCATAAATGCCCACCTTCACCACCACCGACGACAGCACCGCATGCACCGGCGTCGGTGCCGTGGTGTGGAAATCCGGCTGCCAGAAGTGGAACGGGAACACCGCGCTCTTCAGCAAAAACGCGCACATCAGCATCACGCTTGCGGTGCGGGCCAGCAACGGACGATCGCCCTCGACGAGGAATTGCCCAACCTCGGCCATGTTTAGCGTGCCGAAGGTCGCATACAGCGCCACCACCCCCAACAACAAAAAGATGCTGCCCATGCCACTGATGAACAGGTACTTGATGGCCGCCTCGAGGCCGAGCTTGTTGTCGCTCATCGCCACCATCGACACACTGCTGAGCACCATAATTTCCATGAACACATACATGGTAAACAGGTCGCCCGTGTAAAAGCCGCCGATGAGGCCGACTTCCATGAAGAGAAAGAGCGTCGTGAATGAGCGCTGCTTCATACATTTATCGATGGCCGTAAGCGCGTACAACAGGCCACCCACCATCACCGTCGTCGCCATAAACCCGAACAGCGAACTCAGCATATCGGCCACCAGCACGATCCCGAACGGTGGCACCCAGCCGCCCATCCGATAGATTTGCGGCCCCACCGTTACATTCTGGAACAGCAATACCGTCGCACACATCCACGCGAGGAGCGCCGCACCCAGCCCTACCAACCGCTGCACGCGGTTATCCTCGATGGCAAGGCTCACCGCCCCGCCGATTAACGGGGTGAAGATCACCCCGATCAACAGCAAGTTATCTTCCATCACGCATCCAATCCATTCGTAGCGTCAGTGCAGCCAGGCCGCCAAAGCACCCGGCCCCTTACCAACTACCCCTTCATCCGGTCGACTTCGTCGCTGTCGAGTGTCTCGTAGCGCCGCGAGGCGATATTCACCATTGCCAGCATCAGCGCGTAGCTGCCGAAGCTCACCACTACCGCCGTGAGGATAAGCGCCTGAACCAACGGGTCGCTCACCTGCACCTCTTCGGCCAGGAACGTGTACGGAGGGGCCACCCCGTCATACGCCCCCATCGACAAGATAAACAGGTTCACCGACGTGGCGATAATCGCCAAGCCCATCGCAGCCTTGATGAGGTCTCGGCGCAAAATTTGGAAGACGCCCACACCAAAGAACGTCCCTACTGCCAGTGCGAATAAAAGGTCCATTGTGTTTCTCCTTTTGCTAGTCGCCAGCCGGTTCCATGTCCGGGTCCATCCGGCGTGCCACAGGGATTTCCCGCGTCACCAGGTTCGGTTCCACCTGCGGTTCGGCCTCTTGTAGGGCCTGTACATCGCGCGGATGACTGATCGTTTCCATCAACACGCCGATAGACCCGAAGACCGTCAGCGCAATGCTAATTTCGAACACGACGGTGGAAACAAACTCAAGCCCGCCGAAGTGCAAATCGGTAAATACGACGTGTGCGAGTACGTTCTGCCCAACCAACAGCGGGAAGAAGGCGTTCGCGAGGGCCAGTAGCAACCCACCCGTGAGGAACGGTAGCGGGTTCAACCACTTCAAGCGCTCATGGATGTTGTGGTACCCAAAAACGATGTATTGCAACGCCACCGCGAGGCCCAACACCGCCCCCGCCGTAAAGCCATCACCTGGCCCGGCAGCACCGTACAGTAGCTCCGTCAGCGCTACGATGACCGCAATCGGCAACGCCACGTAAGCCACTACCTGCGTCAACGGCGTACTGATGAGGCTATTCTCCTGCACAGCCGGGGCGGGTTCAGCCGGTTCTTCGGCCCCCTGCCCCATTCGGTTGATCGAAAGCAGTGCGAGTACACCCAAGGCGGCGGTCGCAAACACATTGATCTCGAACAGCGTATCCATACCGCGGAAGTCCGTCACGATGCCAGACACAATATCGGGGATATGTAGTTCGGCGTCGGTGTTTGCGATATGCCACGCCGCGATACTCTCGCGCTCGGGCCGGTTGGTGAAAGCCGTGAGCGCAAACACGAAAATACAAAAGCCGATAATGCTCGCCACGATGGCATCGCGCCAAACCCCGACGCCACTGCGCGTTTTCCACAGCCGCTCCGCCGCGATGTGCCGCTGCTTCTGCGATGTGCGGCCCAACATCATGATGACCAGCACCGTACCGAGCGTCTCCACGAGGAATGCCACCAGTGCCACGTCCGGCGCAGGCTCGATGAGAAACAGCCCGGCCACACTGTAGCCGAACACCCCCAACGCCAGCGCCGCGAACAGGTGCTTCTTCACGAAGACCGTCGCCAACACCGAGGCCATCCCCAACCCCAGGAACAACACACGCAGCGCAATCGTAAAGTCGACCCTCGGTGGGCCAAGGTTACTCAGCAAATTACCCGTCTGCGCCAGGTCGATGAGCAGTCCACTCGCGAGCAAAATGCCCGCCACGCTGCCGAAGATCACCACCATGTAGAACCGGATGCGCCCGTTCTGCGACTTCAGCAGTTGGTCGCCCGTCCACTCTACCCCACGGATGACAGCAGCGTACGCCTGTTGCCCGTTGAACGGCAGCAAATCGCCGACTTGCAGCCACAGATTACGAATGAGGAACATCAACAAGCCCAGGCCGATGGCCGTAAGGCTCATGAGAAATACTGGCGTCAAACTGCTAGGGAACAGGTGCGGGTGAATGTCCTCGGGTATCGACGGGTTGAGGAACGGCACCACCACCGGGTTCAACAAAAAGCCGAACGTCAGCGAGCCGATGGCCAGCACACCCGGCCCGTAGTTGATGGCGCGCGGTGGCGCGTGGAAGTGAATTTCCTTCGTTGGTTTCTTGAAGAAGACATCCCAGATGTAGATATACCCCGCTGTGCCCGTCAGCGCCGCTGCAATCACACCGATAACCAGCAGAAAGGTCGTAAATGGCAGGTAATCTTGCACCGTATGCAGGAACATTTCCTTCGCGACAAAGCCGAACAGTGGCGGCATCCCCGCCATCGACAGCGCAGAGATAATCACGATGACACCCGTCACCGGCATGTGTTTCCACAACCCACCCAATTCGTCGATGATGCGCGTCCCCGTCGAGTGATCGATGGTGCCCACAGTCATAAACAGGGCCGCCTTGTACAGCGCGTGTACCAGAATACCGAACATCGCCGCCTCGAAGCCGTGATGCTCCGGCACGCCCAACATCGCCACGATAAGCCCGAGCTGCGCGGTGGTCGTGTACGCTAGCAAACCCTTCAGGTCGCGTTGTTGGATTGCAAACACCGAACTGATGAACAGCGTCAACAGCCCGACCGTCACCACAACCTGCGCGAAGAGCACATTTTCACCCATCACCGGGTACACACGCGCTAGCAGATAAATTCCCGCTTTCACCATCGTCGCGCTGTGGAGGAAGGCACTCGCCGGCGTTGGCGCAGTCATCGCGCCCGGCAGCCAGAAGTGGAACGGGAACTGCGCGCTCTTCGTAAAGCAGCCGATGAAGATGAGCACGGCAAAGGCTGTATACCACGGGTGCGCGTTGAGTTCGTGCACGCTGAGGATTTCCGCGAGGTTCGCCGTGAACACGTCGCCGCCCCCAAGCCCCGCCGCCGCGACGCCCATCAGCAGCAGGCCGGCCAGCAGTGCCAACCCCCCCCGCGCCGGTGATGACCAACGCACGCGAGGCACTGATGCGCGCATCCTCGCTGGCATACCCCTTGAAACCAATCAGCAGGTAGGAAATGATGCTCGTCAGTTCCCACATGATGAACAGCGTCAAAATGTTGCCTGCCAGCACGAGACCCAACATCGCCCCCGTGAATGCCAACAGCAAAATATTGAAGCGCGTCTGCTCCTCGGCAGTATCAAAGTAAAAGCCGGAATACAGGAAGATCATCGCGCCTACACCGGTGACGATCCCTGCGAACATCATCGAGAGGCCGTCCATGTAGTACGTAAAATTCAGGTGCAGCTCCGGCATCCACGCGATGACTTTTTCTACCGAACCGCCATCGGCCACCATATCCCGATACCCGATCACGATAAGGAACAGAAAAAGCAACGCCGCCACAATCGTGTACGTTTGCGCGTTACGGGTCGCGCGTTGTTGCACCGCTGGCACAGCGAACCCCGCCGCCAGCAGGAATGGCAACGCATTCACTAAAAATAGGTCCATACAGAGGTTCTTTCTCTAGCGTCGGACGAGAAACCGTGTACTCGCAGCGATCGTTGCGAGCACACGGTAGTGTATCAAACGAGGCAAAAAATGTTACGCTCAATTAATCCAAGACTTAGCACTTTATCAACGCATCTCAAGGCTTCCCTACGACCCACCACACAACCTGTTGACGCTACCCAAC
>CAYSVE010000536.1:0-4461 GCA_964434365.1 uncultured Anaerolineaceae bacterium
CATCAACATACGTGGGGGTGGTCTCTACGTCCCTGAAGACGCTAAGCTGCTGACGACATTTGCGGGGCAGGCCGCCATCGCCATCGACAACGCGCGCCTCTTCCAGATGACCGACGAACAGCTTTCCTCGCGCGTGGCCGAACTCGAAACGCTAGAAAAGATCGACAGCGAACTCAATCGCACGCTAGACCTCAAGCGCGTGGCCGAAATCACGGTGCGGTGGGCGGTCGCCAATAGTGGTGCAACTGCTGGGCTACTGGGCACGGTGCGCGCAGGTACCCCACCCAGGCTGGAAATCTTGGCGAGTTATGGATATAGCGACAATGACCACCCCGAAGGTGCTGAGAACGGCTACTGGCCACTCGACCGGGGCATCGCCAGCCGTGTGCTCCGCACGAAACGCTTGGACATTCAGCCGGATGTGTCCATCGACTTCGATTATGTACCTAGCCTGCGCCGCAGCAACAGCCAGATCACGGTGCCGATGCTCTCCGGTGGTGAAATCACGTCGATGCTCATCCTCGAAAAGAGCACCGAACCCCGCCTGAACATCATCGACGGCGACTTCGTACAGCGCCTTGCCGAGCACGCCGCCATCGCGATCGACAACGCGCGCCTGTACCAGGAGCTTGCCCGCGTGAACGAAAGCCAGAGCGAGTTTATGAGCTTCGTCGCGCACGAACTCAAGAACCCACTCACCTCCATCAAGGGCTACAGCGAAGTTATCCAGAGCACCGCAGCCGATGGAACAGCAGGTGGCTTCGCGGGTACGATCCTCAATAACGCCAATCGTATGCAAACGATCATCAACGACCTGAAGGACCACGCAGCCATTATCGCGAACCGGTTGGAAGTCAACACCGAACCGATGAACTTCCGCAAAGTCGTGGTGGAAACACTGCGACCCTTCATCAAGCAAATCGAAGACAAAAACCAGACACTCATCAACAAAGTCGAGGACGACCTGCCCCTCATCATGGGCGATGAGAACCGGCTGATACAGGTACTAACGAACTTCGTCAGCAACGCCCACAAATACAGCCCCCAGGGCGCGACGATCACGATCGATGCGGTTGTCGAGCGTAACAAGAAAGACCGCAACGGCGCGGTGATGGGAGACTTCCTGCATATCTCCGTCGCCGACACCGGCATCGGCATGAGCCAGGAAGACCTGAACAAGCTGTTTACGCCATACTTCCGCAGCGAGAACGATGCGGCGCAACAGCAGCCCGGCACCGGCCTGGGTATGACGATTACACGATCGCTGATTATCCAGCATGATGGTGAGGTATGGGTGGAGAGCACCCTCGGCGAGGGGTCTACCTTCCACTTCACGGTGCCGCTTGCGACCGAAGAGGAAATAGCGGAGCCATCGGCAGACTAAGCGCCCCTAGCGCCCTGCAACATAGCGTAAAACAACGACGCCCGCACAGGATGCGGGCGTCGTTCGCTGTTGGTTTCGATGAGCAGGAACTAGCTGATGTGTTCCTGAAGCTGCTTGACGATCTTGTACTTGGGCTGGTAGCCGGTGATGCGCACGACCGGTTCGCCACCCTTGAACAGGATGAGTGTGGGGATACCCATGATACCGTAGTCCATCAGCACCTGCTGGTGAGCATCGGCGTCGAGTTTACCAACACGCAGCGAGCCGTCGTATTCTTCAGCGATTTCGTCCACCAGGGGCGCAATCATCTTACAAGGCCCACACCACTCGGCCCAGAAGTCTACCAACACCGGCTGCTCGGACCCCTTCACCTCATCGGCAAAGTTTTCGCCGGTCACTTCGAATGTCTTGCTACCCATGCTTCCAACTCCTATTATTTTCGACTATGCTGTTCCCCGATGGTATCATGCCCGCCTTTTTGGTGGCAAGCAACCTTACCCTTGGCTTGCTAGCGCTGTTTCGGGAGCACCTATAATGACAGACAACACTCACTTGCCAGAACTTACCCGGCGGCAAGAGGAAATACTGTCGCTTGTCGTACGCTCGTACACCCAAAACCCCGAGCCTGTGAGTTCGAAAACGCTGCGCGACACTTACGACCTTAGCTACAGTGCAGCGACGGTCCGTAACGAAATGTCCACCCTCGAAGACCTGGGCTATTTGAAGGCACCGCACACCTCGGCGGGGCGTGCGCCTACCGAAATGGGCTACCGTTACTTTGTGCGCCGCATCATGGACGACAGCACACAGCTTTCGATGGCAGAGCGCAGCTACATCGCCGACAACTTCCGTACGCTTCCGCTTGCCATCGAGCAGTGGTTGCGCCACGCCGCGATGCAACTCGCGCGGACGGCGCACACGGCGTCGTTGGTTACGCCACCCGTCGCCGAGCAGGGACGGTTCAAACACGTAGAACTCATCGCTATTCAGGGGCGGCTCGTGTTGATGGTGCTCGTGTTGCATAGCGGCTCCGTGCATCAACAAATGTTGAACCTGGCTGAACCGATGGCGCAGGATACCCTTAGCGAGGTCGCCGGGCGGCTCAACAAGTTGTGCCTGTCGCTAAGCGCAGATGAAGTGCGAATGAAGGGCATCCAACTAACAGCCCTGGAACGGGACATCACCGAACTCGCTGCCGATGTGATGAACCGCGCAAACAACAACCAGCCGCGCGTCATCTACCGCGACGGGCTGAGCGAGGCGCTCGGCACCTTCGGCCATAACCAGGGCGCACAACAAGCCGTGCGCGTTTACGAAGAAAGTGCGCTGCTACGGCTCATCCTCAGCGATATGGCACCTCAGGCCGAAAACGATGTGCAGATCGTTATTGCAGGCGATGGCCGCTGGGAGGAACTGAGCCACCTTTCGATGGTGCTGAGCCGCTACGGCATCCCGGGTGAGGCAAGCGGTGCGTTAGGCGTGGTTGGCCCCACCCACATCGACTACGGGCGCGCGGTAACGGCTGTTCGGTACATTGCAGGGTTGATGACGGAAATGCTAAAGGATTTGTATCAAGAACCGGATGAGAACAAGCCGAACTTTTAACGTAATTCTATTGCGGTGGCCGTACACTGCGCCTTATGACTGGCTATAATGAGGACTTGGATTTCGCAATAGCAAGAGAGGTCGCGGCGTGACGAACGAAGAAGAACACACCCCAGTAGAGGAAGCCGAGCCAACGGCAGAGACCACAGCGGACGCCGCTGTGGCCAATGCCACCCCCGATGCGGACGACAGTGAGCACCAGCCTATCGACATCGAGGACATGCAGGCGGCCCTGGCGGCTGCCGAGGCGAAAGCGACAGAAAACCTCGAGGGTTGGCAGCGCGCCCGAGCAGAGTTCACCAACTACAAAAAGCGGGTCGAGCGTGAACGCGATGACCTGTTTAACAGCGCAGCAGCCGATGTCCTGAAGGACCTGCTGCCGATAATCGATGACTTCGAGCGCGCGATGGCGAATGTCCCTGAGGCCTTTGCGGAAGACCCGTGGGTGAGTGGCACCTCCCTCATCAGCAAGGCGTTCGAAAAACTGTTGGACAAATACGATGTCGAGATCATCGACCCGGTTGGCGACGTATTCGACCCCAATCAACACGAAGCGGTCGGTATGGATGACGATACCGACATCGAAAGCGGCCACGTCACCACCACGCTGCAACGCGGCTACACCCGTGCAAACCGGGTACTGCGTCCGGCATTGGTTCGTGTGGCGAGCTAAGTAGCAAGTACAAACACAGGAGCAATTCACTATGGGTAGAATTATCGGCATCGACCTGGGAACGACCAACTCGGTCGTCGCAGTGATGGAAGGTGGTGAGCCGACGGTCATCGCTTCGGCGGAGGGTAACAACACAATTCCATCCGTGGTCGCCGTCAACACGAAAACCGAAGAGCGACTGGTCGGCAAGGTGGCCCGCAACCAGGCCGTTGTAAACCCTGAAAACACGATCTTCTCTGTGAAGCGCTTTATGGGCCGTCGCTACACCGACAAGGAAGTGCAAGAGGCCGAGGGCGTGGTGCCATACAAGATTAGCGCTGCCCCCAATGGCGATGTGCGCATCCACATGGGTGGCCGCGAATACAGCCCGCCGGAGATTTCGGCAATGGTATTGCAGAAGCTAAAGGCCGATGCTGAGGCATACCTCGGCGAGCCGGTCGACCAGGCTGTGATTACGGTGCCGGCCTACTTCAACGACGCCCAGCGTAACGCCACCAAGGACGCCGGTAAGATCGCCGGTTTGGAAGTGCTGCGCATTATCAACGAGCCGACGGCAGCCTCGCTGGCCTACGGCCTCGACAGCAAGAAGAACGAAGTTATCGCTGTGTACGACCTCGGCGGCGGTACGTTCGATATTTCCATTCTTGAAGTCGGTGATGGCGTCTTCGAAGTTCGCAGCACCAGCGGTGACACCTTCCTGGGTGGTGACAACTTCGACGAAATCATCATCAACTGGTTGGCCGATGAGTTCCAGAAGGAAAACGGTATCGACCTGCGGCAAGATAAACAGGCGTTGCAG
>CAYSVE010000537.1:0-4440 GCA_964434365.1 uncultured Anaerolineaceae bacterium
GGACGGCCCCCCCCACCGACACGCCAACCTTCCCGGCAACTGCGACCGAGACGCCGACATCGACCCCGACGGCGACCAACACCCCGACCGCAACACCGACCCAAACTCATACGCCGACTGACACGTCAACACCAACGGACACACCGACGTCGACGAATACACCGACCGATACACCGACGTTCACGCCTACAGCAACGCCGACCAACACCAGCACAGCCACCCCGGCGACGCCGCAGGCTATCGCTGCACGCAACAATATTCTTGTGCGGCAGGGGCCAGATGATGACTTCCCCATCATCCTCACGCTTCTGGCCGATGACGAACTGGCGATCATCGGCATTAGTGAGGACGAAGAGTGGTACCGTGTGCTCCTCCCCGATGGACGCGATGGATGGATTCGCAATTCGCGGTCCATCATTACGGCGGGCGATTTGCTCGCGGTGCCAGTTGCACTCGCCCCAACCAACACGCCGACGAATACACCGACGCCAACCCAAACGCCGACCGCAACAACTACCCCGACGGCAACCCCAACGCCTTCGGATACCCCCACACCAACTGCAACGTTTACGGCGACGCTGACGTTTACACCATCGGCAACGCCCACATGGACCCCAACCCCGACCTCTGAGGTGCTGTCCTCGCCGACGGCGACCTTTACACCAAGTGTGACCCCAACCCCGCTGGATACGGCCACGCCGACCTTCACGCCGACCCCAGAACCTTGCTTCATCCAAACCGACGAGCGCGACACCGTTAGCGTACGTGTGGGGCCGGGTCGAGGCCGGGCTGCTGTCCGCTTCTTGCCGGTTGGTCAGGAAGTGGAGGCCGTAGGCCAGTGGACCGATGAACAAGAAGTGGACTGGTTCAAGTTGGACTTGCCCGGTGTAAACCGAGCGTGGGTCGAGCAGGAGCAGGTTGAAACGCGGGGCGGCTGTGAAGAACTGGTGCTAGACAACGGCACGGTAATCGTCGCGCCGATTGCCCCACCACCACAAACCAACACCAATGATGATGATGATGACGACGGTGGCGAGACGACCGGCGGGACCACCGGTGGGACCACCGACCCGGGGGGTGAAGACGTCGTCACTGGTGACCCGACAGACCCGGATTCGGGTGGTGGGGTTAATTGCGATGGCTTCCGCCCGACATCACCGCTGGCCGGTTTCCAATGTGGTCGTCAGCAATTCTACTGGAACCCGGCGGCGAGCGGGGTCACCCTCTATCGCTGGATCGCAAAAACCGAGAACGGCGCTATCGTTGGTGTGTTGGATACCACGCAGACCACGGTAAGTGCCGATACCTCTGGTTGGGAGAACCCCGGCAATCCCCTGAACAACACCTTCCAGTGGGGTGTCGAAGGGATAGACGGGGGCGGTAACATTGTCTGTCGCACTGGCGACTTCATCATGCAGCGTGTGCCGTGCCCATGATGCTTCGTTAACGCAAATCTGTTCAGCCGGGTTCGGGTGTTCGTCCCGGCTGTTTAGTCTTAACCTGCCAATCTTATGTGACCAACGTCGCTAGTGAAAAAATCGTGCTGATCGCCGCCGGGGTCTCGTACCTCATCACCCTCGCTGTCATTATCGGGGCAAATGTTTGGCTCGCTCGCCACGCGTTTAAGCAACATGAACAGCCAGGAGCGACCTCATTGGGCTGGTTCATCGTCTGCGTGACGGGAATCGTCGCCACGCGCTTCTTCATGACGTTAGCCCCGACCTCAAGCATCGGCTTTGGCCTTATTCGCTTAAGCATCACTTTTTCAGTGTTTTCCGCACTGGCTTACCTCAGCTTCGCCATCAATTACACCCATCGTCAACCCTGGTTACGAACGCCCTGGATCGGTGCTTGTTGTGCCCGCTATCACACTCATTGTCGTGTGGTTTATGCCACAGACCTTCTTTGGCATGTGGGAGTTCGAGCGGATAGGCGCCTTTGGCAGCGATATGCTGGTATTCACGGGCTGGTATCCCGTTCATTATTTTCACTCCACGGGGCTGTTGCTGGTGAGTTTTGTGCTACTCGCCTACCACGCTGTCCGGGTGGATTCGTCGAAGCGCCTTGCAGTAAGTTGGATGATCGTGGCGACGCTCGTGGCGCTTGCAGCAGGGTCATTCGTTATCAACATTGGGCCTGGCTTCCGCCTGCTACCGATCGGCCTGGGGGTCACGTCGCTTGCCCTGGGGTTGGCGTTGTTCCGCGCGAATTTGCTGCACTTCTGGTCGTTACCCTACGACAAGATCATCGATAACTTGCCAGACCCGGTTTTCCTGTTAGGCCACGAGGGGCACATCCTGCGGACTAACCGCGCTGGCCGAGACTTGCTGATGGCCGCGGGTTCGCGGTCGACCGCTGAGCAATTGCCTACGGCACTAGCATCGATCGTTGCGACAGGCGTGGCCTCGCGCTATGACCTAGAGCTAGAGCGCGACGGCATCAGCAGGCATTACCAGGTGAATGCCTACCAACTACCCGAAGAAGTGCTGGTAGATCGTGTGGTTATGCTCCGCGACATTACAACAGAGTACAAAGCAACCGAGGCGCTGCGCGAAAGCGAGGAGCGCTATCGGCTGCTTGCCGAAAACTCGAATGATCTCATCGGCCTACACGAACTCGACGGTGCATTTATCTATGCCAGCCCGTCGTATTCGCGGTTGTTGGGGTATACCCTCGAAGAACTCTACGAGCTGCCCGTAGGCGAAATCCCACACCCCGATGACTTCGAGCGTACCCAGGTGGCGCACCAACAAGTAGCGACCGGAAATCGCCTGGAGCGCTTCGAGTATCGTATGCTGAATAAAGACGGCGAGGCGATTTGGGTAGAGGCGGCTTCTACGCCCATTTATGGGGAAGACGGCGAAATGGATAAGTTGTTGGTGACATCGCGCGATGTCACCGCCCGTAAAGAGGCCGAGGCCCAACGAAACGAAAGCCTGACCAAGTTAGAGGCGATCTACAAAAACACAAAGGACGGCATCCTGCTGGCAGACGATAACATGCAGTATATCGATGCCAACCCCGCCGCCTGCGAAATGCTCGGCTACACCCGTGACGAGCTAGTGGGAAGGAGTATCTGGGAGGTTACGGGCAAGCCAATCGAAACATCCGAGCGCGAGTGGTCAGAATTTAAAGACGCCGAACAGATAAGTATGCTCTACGAGCTGATCCGCAAAGATGGCACAATCATCATTACAGATAACCGCGCGGTGACGAACATCCTACCCAGTGTGCACATGACCGTTTTCCGCAATGTGACAGAGCGGCAACAAATGCTCGATGAATTGCACCGTCAGCGCGAGTTGCTGCAAGCCATCTTCGACACGATCCCCGTGATGCTTACGGTATACGACCCAAATGGCAAGATGTCGTTTGTGAATAAAGCTATCGAGCGTGTGCTCGGCTGGACGGAAGCAGACGCACAATCGGTAGACCTCATTGCAGCCTCGTACCCCGACCCAGACTATCGTGCAAAGGTCATTGCCATTATGGAAACCGCTGCCGACGGCTGGCACGACCTGTTGACAACCCGCAAAGACGGCACCTCGGTAGAAACATCCTGGGCCAACGTCGTGCTCTCCGATGGCACCCACGCTGGCATCGGCATCGACATCACGGAGCGGCGGCTCGCGGAAAAAAACGCAATCGCGTATGGCATCGAGCGACAGCGCATGCGGGTGCTGTCGTCGTTTATCGATGATACGTCGCACGACCTGCGCACACCGATCACGAATATCGCCACCAACACCTACTTGCTGCGTAAAGAGTCCGAACCTGACAAACGAAATCAACGTCTGGATACGATCGACTACTACGTACGTTATATGACAACCGTGCTCGAACAAATGCAGCAGATGGCCTTGCTGGACAGCTTGAACGACCTGGAAAAGCAGGATACCGAAGCCGGGCCACTGATCGACGAGGCGTTGGAGGCATTGCATGCAGACCTCGAGAAAAAGTCGATGACGGTACAGCGGCATATCCCCAGCGATTTACCGGCCATCCATGCCAACGAGGATTGGTTATTCACTGCCCTGGAGAATGTTTTGCACAATGCGGTCGCTTTCTCCGAAGAAAACGACCGCGTCATCATCAAAGCACAGCATGGAAATGACGCCTTGTCCATCGTCATCGAGGATACCGGGCCGGGTATTCCCGCCGATATTCAGCCGCGCGTTTTTGAGCGGCTGTTCAAAGGGGATGATGCGCGCCCCCTGACCACAAGTGGTGCCGGGTTGGGCCTGCCAATCGCCAGGCGCATCGTGGAGTTGCACGACGGTACGATAGACCTGCAAAGCATCCCAGGAAATGGAACGACGGTTACCGTTCGTTTGCCCTACGCCGTTAAAAACAGGTAATGGCGTGCGCAAATCGTCGGCAGGTCTTGTCCCTCAACACCCCTGCTGAGATACAATATGCCCTTAGCGAGGGCAAAGGTAA
>CAYSVE010000538.1:0-4427 GCA_964434365.1 uncultured Anaerolineaceae bacterium
CAGGCCGACACCTCCAGCGATATGTTCAAAGTGCTGCTGGACCTGCTATCGATGGTGGTTCGGTCGCGGTCGGTGAACCGTGCCTCGCAAGCCGCTCAATTGACGGACTCTATTCTCAGCAGCATCGCTGACCCGCTCATCGTGCTCGATGACCAACGCCGCCTGTTGCTGATGAACCCCGCCTCCGAGTCGTTGTTCGGTATCAAAGCCGGGGCAGCCGTCGGCATGGCGTTGCACGAAGTCGTCACCAACGAAGACCTGATGAAACTCATCGTCGAGCAGATGGAAAGCGGTAAAGTGCTCCTCGGTGACGACGACCGCCCCGTCGAGTGGACGTCACCAGAGGACAAAACATACCTCCCGCGCATGGCGACTGCGCAAACCCCCGACGGCCAGCCCGATGGTTGGATCCTCGCATTGCGCGATGTGACGCAGTTCAAGCGGCTCAACCGTAACCAGGGCGAGTTTATGCGCATCGTGTCGCACGACCTGCGCTCTCCGCTGACGTCGATGCAGGGCTTCGCCGACATGATTAAGATGAAGATGGTCGGCGACTTGACCGAAAAGCAGGAGTACTTCGTCGAGAAGATTTTGGCAGGTATCACGCAGATGACCTCCATCGTCGACAATATTCAGGACGCAGGCCGCTACGACCCCGAGACCGGCTTCTACGATATGTCGCGCAGCCACTGCGACCTCGCAGACATCGTGGGGCGCATCGTAAATAATCACCTCGTGCCCGCCGAGAAGCAAAACCTCACGCTGCGGATGTCCATCGCCGATGATGTGCCCATCATCAACGCCGATGTAAATATGATGGAGCGTGCGATAACCAATCTCGTGGATAACGCCATCAAGTACACACCCGATGGCGGTACGATCGACATCACCGTCGAAGAAAAAGCCGACAAAGTCGTTATCAGCGTGGCCGACGACGGCCTGGGCATCAGCGAGGAAGACCAGAAGGCGCTCTTCCAGCGGCACCAGCGCATCGCCCGCGAAGAACACAAGGGCATCAAGGGTACAGGCCTCGGGTTGTTCATCGTGGCGAGCGTGGCGCAACGCCACGGCGGCGAAGCGACCGTCGAGAGCGAGCTTGGCAAGGGCACGACCTTCTCCATCGTGATCCCGCTTACGGGCAAGAATGTTGTGCTTGCCTAAGCCCTACACCGTTTAGAAAATATCTTCTACAATGGCTCCCCCTGCGGGAGCCGTTTTTGATTTGTTGCAGACGAGGCACACATCGTATGAAGATCGAACGCCTGACGGAAAGTGTGGTGGCGAAAATCGCGGCGGGCGAGGTCGTGGAGCGCCCCGCGTCGGTAGTCAAGGAGTTGCTGGAAAACGCCATCGACGCAGGCGCGACTGAGGTTCACGTTGCGGTTGGCGGTGGCGGGCGTAGGCTAATACGTGTCAGCGACAATGGCAGCGGCATCCGCGCGGGCGAGGTTGAGTTAGCATTTGCGCGTCACGCAACGAGCAAGTTGCGCGACATCGACGACCTCGACACCATGCGCACGCTCGGTTTTCGGGGCGAGGCGCTGGCAAGCATCAGCGCGGTAGGCCACGTCTCACTGATGACGTGTCATCGCGACGAAACCGCCGGAACCCAAATTCGTGTAGAGGGTGGACGCACCACGAACAAGAAGGCCGTCGGTGCACCGGCAGGCACCGTCATCACCGTGGAGAACCTGTTCTACAACGTGCCCGCGCGCCTGAAGTTCCTCAAGGCCGACACAACCGAGAAGCGCCACATCACCACCGTGGTGACGAATTATGCGCTGGCATACCCTGGCGTGCGCTTCAGGTTGGAGCACGATGGGCGCGAAGTGCTGCATACCAATGGCACGGGTGCGCTTGCCGATGTCCTCGTGACGATGCTCGGCTACGAGGACTTCAAGCACATGCTCGAAGTCGATGCGCCCGCTGAAGTGCGCGCAGGGCGCACCCCGGTCGGCGTGTACGGCTACGCCTCCGCGCCAGACCTCAACCGGGGTGACCGCACGCGCATCATGTTGTTCGTCAATGGGCGTTGGGTGCAGGATAGTAAAGTGACCTACGCCGTAATTCAGGCCTACCACTCGCTGCTGATGAACGGGCGCTATCCCGTCGCTGTGCTGATGATCGACATTCCGCCCGATGAGGTGGATGTAAACGTACACCCCACCAAGGCGGAGGTCCGTTTCCGCAACCCGGATGCGGTGTTCACGGCGGTGCAGCGGGCGGTGCGCAAGGCCGTCATCGAGCAGGCCGAACCGACGCGCGAAATGCGCGGCTTCGGTGGGGCCGATGGGCCGCCCGAATCGATGGCGTCGACGAATTTGGGCCGGGTAGAGCAAGTGCCGCTAAACATGCCGCTGGAAAGCGCCGGGCAGTACGCCCGCCAGCGCGATTTATACGCCGCCCCAACACTGCCAGACGATGACGACATCGCGATCCCCGAAGGGCCGGACGGGCCGCGCAGGCCGCGCACATTGCCGCTTCTGCGGGTGGTGGGTCAGGTGGGGGCGTCCTACATCGTCGCCGAGGGGCCGAGCGGTATGTACCTCGTCGACCAGCACGCCGCCCACGAGCGTATCCTCTACGAGCAGTTTATGGCCGCCTACGCCGCCCAAGAACCGATGCGCCAGATGACGCTCGACGGGCAAACCGTCCAACTCTCCCCGAGCGATGTCGGCCTCCTCCACGAGTTTGCCGATGAGCTGAGCGCACTCGGCCTCGAACTCGAATCGTTCGGCCCCGGCATGGTGAAGGTGCTCAGCGTGCCCGCGATGATCGCCGACGCCGACCCCCACGCCGTTATCGGTGGCATCGTGAGTGACCTTGCGCGCGGCGCATCGCCTGGCGAACAGGCTATCGAAGACCGCATCGTCAAGCGCATATGTAAGCAGGTCGCAGTGAAGGCCGGCCAGGTGCTCAGCCACGAGGAAATGCAGGGTCTCATCCGTCAGTTAGAGCGCTGCGAAAGCCCGCAGACCTGCCCCCACGGCAGGCCCACGATTCTGCATATGAGCAGCGATCAACTCGCGCGGGAGTTTGGGCGCAAGTAGCTTAGCTGCCCTGCCATCGGAAGCTGTGCACCCGCGACGGCCCGCTGATGGTCTCGTACCGCCCGTTCTCGTTGAGCCGTGCGACGGTCACTGTCCATTGGATGTCGTGCATTTGCCCACCGGTGGGAATCATCGATGCGGGTAGTTGCAGCGATGTACTGCGTGTGACATCGTTGAATTGCGTGTCTGCTGTCAGGTCATTGACGACAACGAGGTAAGTTTCATCGGGCGCGAGCATCCCCGTACTCACCCATTGCAGACGCACAGCTCGCGCCGGCGCAACACCACCCTCCGGCGGGGATACCACCTGCGGCGCAGGGAATGTCGGGGTGGGGGTCGCTGTTTCGTTGCCGTTTGGCGTCGGTGAAAGCGTCGGGGTGGGGGTCGGCGCGGGCACGTTCAGCGGGTCCCCCTCGCGGATGAGCACACTGCAATCGGGGCCGCCGGTGGGTAGGTTAAAGTTGCAGCCGCCGAAAAACAGCTCTGGGTTCAACTGAGACAGAATTTCCAGTGTGGTGCGGTACTGCTGCGAAATGCCCAAAATGCTCTCGCCCTCGCGGACAATGTGCTGGATTACAGTGAAATCGGCGACCTGTTCGGCCAGGCTCGGTGCCGACGGCACATCGATGACGTTGCCCTGTTCATCGACGACTGGCGTCGGTGTCGCGGGCAATGTCGGGCGTGGGATGAGAATAACAGCCCCGGCACCGGGCAAGTTATCTGCACTAAAAATCGTCTCGTTGATGCGTACCACCTCGCTATACACCGCCGGGTCGCGGTGGCCGTACTGTTGCACGATGAAGCCGAGCGTTTCACCCTGCCGTATGGTGTGCTCGAATGGGCCGGGTGTCGGCGAGGGCGGTGGCGTGTGCGTCGGTGGCTCGGGCGTGTTCGTCGGTTCGATGAGCGGCACCGTCACCTCAGCCGTGGGCGTATCGGTGAGGGTGGCGGTTGGCACGGGGGTGTTCGTCGGTCCCTGTGTGGCCGTCGCCGGGATGACCGTCGGCGTGGCTTGCGGCACCGTCGCAAATGTGCACCCCACGAGCAGGCCACTGAGGAGGAGCAGTGATCGCTTCAACATTGGTTATTCCCCCTGTGCTTCCCAGGTGAAGGTGCGGCTCTCGGTCGTGAAAACGGGTTCGGTCGGGTTATCTAGCGAGATTACGCTCACCTGCCACGTGTAATCGTGGCGAATGCCCTCGCTGGCCTGCCACGCGGTGGGGACGATGAGCGAGTTTTCGGTGGTGTCCATCGTGAACTCGACGCCCGTCGTTTCGTCGGTCACGCGCACCCGGTAAACGTCGCCTGCGTTTAGCGGCCCCGTACCCACCCAACGCAGCGTAATCAGTTCGCTGCGGCTGAACAACACACGGTTGC
>CAYSVE010000539.1:0-4419 GCA_964434365.1 uncultured Anaerolineaceae bacterium
CCGACGGGGAGCAGGTCGCCGCCCATCGTGAGGTCGGCGAGGGGGGTGAATACCGATTCGGCGGGCACGTCCACCGAGGCCCCGATGAAATCGCCGGTAGGGGAAATAATGAAGTTGTACCCGGCAGATTCGATGTCTAGCGTAATCAAGCTTTGTAGCGTGTCGGTCGAAATATCGATCCACACCACGCCGGTGGCCGGTTGGTTCGGTAGGTGAATCGGCTCGGCGACCGAGACCATCACCCCATCGCCGAATAGGGCGTCGGTTGGCCCCTGCCAGCGCGTTTGGTTGGTGTTGACTACATCGAACACCCAGGCGTCGGCGGGTAGCCCCGCGCGGGCATTGAAGCGTGTGGTAGGGCCTGCGGCCCGTGCATCGTCGAGTCGGTAGTCGAATGTGAAAATCTGCGGTAGGTCGGCCCGGTAGACGGAAACCCCGCTGACGGGCACACGGGCATCGTTCACGGCCTCGATAACCTCCGAACGCAGGTCGGAGGGCGTCCATGTGGCGCGAGCAGCGACGGTATCGGCGAGGTCGTTTGCCAGCGCCGACAGCGATGCCAACTCGGCGTCCAGCGAGCGCGCGACAGCCTGATGGCTTTCGATAACGGAGTCGCTGATGACGGTACGCAGGCTATCAGAACTTGCCTGGATGCTCACGAAGGCTTCCACAGTCATCGCTATTGTGCTCAGCAACAGCACAATGACGACAAGTCGGTAACCGATACTTGTGGGGATCATTTGGTGGCGGCCTCCCAGGTAGCGTATCAATAGTATACGGGAGCGCGCGCCAGGGGCGCAACGTCTGCGACGGATGTCCTATTGCATTTTGGTTAAGCCTGTGTTGTATGCCTATTGTGAGGGTGTCCCTTTTCGTGCGGCGTTGCCGCGTTATAATGGTGGCAACATCGTCCGAGACGGGGAGAAAACGTGCGGTGCCCATCATCCGCGAAGACGAACTGAACATCATCAGCCACAGCCCCGCGCAAACACAGCGATTGGGGGCGCGGTTGGGCGCCCTGCTGAAGCCCGGCCACATCATCTGCCTTAGTGGCGATATGGGCGCGGGCAAAACGGTTTTCGCCAGTGGCATCGGCGTGGGTTGGGGCGCACGCCAACCCCTCACCAGCCCGACGTTTGCGCTGGTACACACCCACAGCCGTCTCAGCGATGAACTGAAGCTCTACCATATGGATTGCTACCGGCTGAGTAGTGCGTTGGAGGTCGACGCGTTGGGCCTCGATGATATCATCGAAGGTGAGGGGCCGGTGATCTTCGAGTGGCCGGAGCGCATTTACGAAACACTGCCGGAAGAGCGTCTGTGGATCGAATTTGGTGTACTGGAGCAAACCCGCCGCAACCTCGTGTTCGAGGGGCTGGGTGCCAGCCACACCGACCTCGTCATGCGCTTCCGTGAGGAGGCCTTCGGGATTTAATGCTGCTCGCACTGGATACCGCCACCAATCTGCTAAGTTTGGCGCTGCATGATGGCGACACGCTGCTGGCCGAACTGAGTTGGCATACGAACAACAGCCACACCACCGACCTTGCCCCGGCAATTCATGAAATGCTGCGTAATGCGGGTATCACCGCTGCCGAACTGACGGCGGTAGCTGTCGCAACCGGGCCAGGGAGCTACACCGGGGTGCGCATTGGCGTGGCAATGGCCAAGGGCCTCGCAAACGCGAACAACACCCCGCTCATCGGCGTGACGACGCTCGATGTCGTCGCGGCGGCGCAGCCAAAATCTAACGGCGCACTGATTGCCGTCGTCCGTGCTGGACGCGGGCGCATCATCGTGGGGCGCTACCGCTGGGCCAAAAATCGATGGACAACGCGCGGTGAGGTCGACATTATGGCCTGGCCAGACCTCTTCGAGAGCATCGACGGGCAGGTAACGCTCGCCGGGTATGTGAATGCGCAAGGGCGCGACGCACTCGATGCGGCGTGTGCAGCCCAACCCGAACTTACCGTGACCATCGCGCGGCCGGTATACAATTTGCGGCGGGCTGGCTTCCTCGCGGAGGTCGCATGGGAGCGTTTGCGCACCGATGGCCCGAGCGCCCACCCGGCATCACAGGTGATACCCGTTTACGCGAAGAACCCATGATCCTGCGCCCCATGCAACTGGCCGATGTGCCAGCCGTCATGGCGATCGAACGCGCGTCCTTCAGCATGACGTGGCCCACCAGTGCCTACACCTACGAAATCCGCAAAGCGCACTACAGCCACCTCGCCGTGCTTGGCAGCGAAGCCTCGCCGAACACCCCGCTTGGCCGCCTGCTGCTTGCGCTGCGCCGTCCGTTGGTGCTGGCCTACGGCGGCATGTGGGTTATTCGTGACGAGGCGCACATCAGCACACTGGCAACGCACCCCAAGCAGCGCCGAAAAGGCTATGCCCGGCTCGTTATGCTCGCGCTGTTAGTCCGTGCCGCGCGGATTCAGGCCAGCCACGCCGTGCTCGAAGTGCGGGTGAGCAACACCGGCGCGCGGCTGCTCTACGAGCGTATGGGTTTCCAGCATGCGCACATCAAAGAGGCGTATTACAGCGATAACCAGGAAGACGCGCACTTCATGGTGTGCTCGCTCGACGACCCGACCCCCTTCATCGCGGAATACCGGACGATGCTCGCGGACTTCGGTGTGCAGGACGCGTTTAATTAGCCCTTGTCCGACTCGTAGCAGATAGCACGCCCGCCACAGCGCGTTTAACCCACCGAAGAACAACCCATCATTACGGTAGGTTGATCTGCCACGAGACGCCGAACTTGTCTGCAACCCACGCGAACTTCTGGCTGAAGTCATACTTATCCAGCGGCATCATTACCTGGCCGCCCTCGGATAGCTTCTTGAATAGCTCGTCGACTTCGTTTTCAGTATCGCACGTGACGAACAGGGAAATCGCCGGGGTAAACGTAAAGCCGTGCGTGATGTTGCTGTCGATGCACATGATCGTTTGTCCCTTTAGGGACATCGTCGCCGTTTGGACTTTGCCCTCGTCCCCGCCGGCTTCATTGGGGCCGTAGCGTTTGATGGACAGAATCTCGGAATCGTCGAATACCGACACGTAGAAGGTCATGGCCTCCTCGGCCTGGCCTTCGAACATCAAGAATGGCGTAATGCTCTGCATGGTTGTTCCTCCATAACTGAAATGGTATTTGCGATGTGCTGGGGCTAAGTCTGGACACTGATTTCCTGTAGCGTCCAGGTGTTGCCGTCGGGGTCGGCGAAGGCCGAATACTTGATGCCGCCCATGTCATCGATTTCGCCCATCGTCACGCCCCGCTCGACGAATGTCGCCCGTGCGCTGGCGATATCTTCGACGACGAGGTGTAACCCTTTTATATCCCCTGGTGTTCTATCCGTGAGTTCCGGCATTCCAGTACCGATGAGAATAGAGCAAGCCGAACCCGGTGGCGTAAGTTGGACGATCCGCATACCTTCTGACGGCGCCATGTCGTGGTCAGCCTCGAAGCCGAGCTTCTCGGTGTAAAAGGCCTTCGACGCGTCGATGTCCGAGACGGGGACCGGGACGAGTTCGAGCCGCATGGTGAAGTTGATGGTCATCGTGAAATTTCCTTGAGTACGGTTGCGAACGTTTGTAGTGTAGCACATATGAGCGCATTGTGATGTTAAGACTTGAGGGTTGGCTCAAGCGCATATAGTCATCGGCGCAGCAACTGCGTCGCCGATTCCTCTCTGCGTAGGGTAATCGTTCGAGATTGGACAGCCCCAGCAGGCTAAAATGGGGTCATTCTGCTTGTAACAGGCTTGTGCAAATGCGCGTGTTGCTCTCACTTGTCCTCGTGACGTTATCCGTCGGTGTGCTGAATGCACAATTGCCTACACCGCTTATCGCTTTCGTCGAAGATGGAAACCTACTTCTGTGGCAAGACGGTGTGCGCCGCGTCCTCGTCGAAACGGGGGATGTGGGGCGGGTTTGGCTAAACCCAGAAGGGACGCGTGTCGCGTTTATCCGGCACGACGAGTGGGTCTACGGCGATGAACCCACGCCGGATCCAACGTGGAATTACCCCATTTACCGCAGTACGTCACTGTGGGCGGCGGATGTCGATGGGGCGAATCGGCAAAAGGTCGTCGACCTTGACGACTATCGCACCACTTTCGGTGACGGTACACCGTTCAGGGACGGTACATCGATATACATCGCACATCTCACTTGGATACCGGGCACGACGATTGTCGCCTTCAACACGTTCATCGACCATGAAATAGTCAGTGGTTACGCCCGACCATTTGCGAATTTCTATACGGTCGATACGAAGACAGGCGATGTGTTTCTGGAGTACGTCACGCATGAAGACGGCGGTTTTTCGCTTGCCCCCGACAATCGCACCGTTGCAATCACCACCGAACATCGCATCGACGTCATTAACCTGGCTGGGCGTGAAGTTTTACC
>CAYSVE010000540.1:0-4415 GCA_964434365.1 uncultured Anaerolineaceae bacterium
CCATATCACCTGAAGAATTCCCGAATCTTCGCCAGGTAGCCCACCTCATGATCGCCGATAGCCCCGCTATCTTCGATCTCTTCCTTGCGATTTATCTCAAGGCGATCGAGTCCTATGCAAGTAGTGCAACCGAGTGATTTCTCATTCGCAGAGATGATTCGGATAAAAGCCTAAACATAACAATGATCAAGTATGGAGGATAAGCAATGACCGAAGAAAACCAGACCCCTCAGCCGCAATGGGTTACCGAACTTAAGGAATGGGGTATTGACGTAGAAGCATTCGACGCCAAGTGGGAACAGGCTGGTGAAGAGAGTAAAGCCGAGTTCCGCGACGCGCTCGCTAAGGCCGCCGCCGCCTTCGAAGCCGAAAAATCTGAGCTGAAGGAAGCGGTTGATAAAGCCCGTGAAGATGCCGCGGCGTTCGTGCAGAAGATGAGCACGGCCTGGGATGAAATGGTATCCGGCATCATGCAAGAGCTACATCCCGAATCCAAAGACAACAATACTGCCAGCTAAGGCGCATCGCGCCCGTCAGTAGTTCATTCAACCACACTGATCATACCGAGATACGGTTTGGTCAGTGTGGCGAATTGATTATTGGCACGGCCACAATAATTCAAATTTTCCCGATCGCAGATTGCTCCTGCCTCGCAACAACGACCAGCAGCCCCCAACACGCCGGGAGCAGCAGCCACCCCTCCCACGGAAAATCCGCCGACTGCACCGTGAGGAATTGCGGCCTCTGCCCGGCCAGGGTTTGTAGCAGCATCGCCCAGCGCGCGGCCATTAGCGTGAGGGCGACCAGCAACACGGCGAGGCGGGCGCGCCGTCCCAGGTAGGGCCACACCGCACTCACCACGACCAACTCCAGGTAGAGCAGTGCCCAACTCACCGGGCGGCACCAGTAGAGCATCACCAGCGCAATTGCAAACGCCAGCCGAAACGGGACGTCCCTGCCACGGACCCGCCACAACGTGACGCCCAGCATCAGTGTCCATAGCGCGTAACCCAACCCCTGCGCGAGGCTCACCGCCACCCCCGCATTGACCATCACCTGCATGGCGCTGCGGTTCCATATGCTGAAGGGAAACTGATTTTCCGTCGGCAGCGCGTACCACGTGTACGCAATCGCGTTGGTGAGGTAGGCCCACGCCTCGGCACGCAGGAAGTCACCCCACAGCGCAATATCCACCGCAACGAGCGCCAGACTACCCACCGCTGCAACCGTCAACGTGCGGAAATGGTGGGCGTGGTCGGTGCGCCCGGCCAGCAGTATCAACCCGAAGGCGGCAAAGAACAACCCGAAGAACGGCTTCACCAGCACCGCAAACGCGATCGGTGGCGCGGCCCACAGTCCGCGCCCGGTGAAGGTAAGCCAGGCCCCAACCAGGGTTGCGGCAACAAGTAGGCCGTCGGCGTTGCTGCTGGTGATAACGTACGTCACCTCGACCGAGAGCAACGCCAGCAGCATCCACCACGGCGGGCTCCGGTCGGTGTGCAGCCACAACCCTACGAACCCCAACACCGACCCGGCAAACAACAATGTCATGATTACACTGTTGACGGCGACGTTGTCCGTCAACAGGCGGTTGTAAAGCAGCGCCAGCGTCGGCGGGTAGAGGTACGGCCCGACGATGAGTGTTGCCGCTGGATCATCGATCATGGTTTGCGGCGTTAGCGCATTGAAGGCCAGCCACCCCGCGCGCACCTCCTCGACAGGGCGATAGGGGCTTTCCTCCCGTTCGATGGCCTGGGCTGCCCCCATATACACGTTGAAATCTGGCGGTCGGACGCCTACAAGTGCGCTCGCCGCGATGATCGCTGCAATGCAGCTGTAGTACACGATGAACAGGCCCCACACGATGGCCCCAGTCCATCGATGCGCACGCGACTTTACTTTCGAATTTGATTGCTCTTCGTTCATGGGTTCCCCGGTGGGGTTGCTTGCTCACTGGGGTATTTTAGCAGCCAGGCACGACGATTTTTCCCAGGGTTGTCACAAATCGGGTTGCTTGTCGGTCTTTACAGGTGAACGTCAACTTCACATCATAAGGAGTAAACCGCATGGCAGTCAGTTACATCGACGGGGCCGCGAAGGGCCAAACCACCGAAGACGCGCTGTTTCCGTACAAGCGTCACACCGTCAGCATCGATGGCAACGCGATTCAATACATCGATGAAGGTGAGGGCACACCGATCGTGCTCCTCCATCCGCTCCCGGCATGGTCGATTATCTATCGCGAGTTCATCCCGATCCTCCGCGCGGAGTTCCGCTGCATCGCTGTGGATGTGCCGGGCTTTGGGTACAGTAGGGCCGTGCCGAGCTTCGAACAAACCCCTCGCAACCACGCCGGGTGGATCGCGAGATTACTGGAGGTGCTGGACTTAAACGATGCGGTGCTCTATCTACACGATTCGTTTGGGGCGGCAGGGCTGTGGGCTGTGCTGGAACAGCGTCCGCGCGTGGCCGGGTTAGTGCTCAGCAACACGTTCGCGTGGCCGCTGGATGACTACCCGGCTACGCGTCGGTTCCTGACGATGATTTCGCGGACGATCCCCGGCGCCCTCATTTTGCGGATGATGATGCCCCGGTACTTTCGTGGCACGCGCCCCAGCGGCATCGATGATTGGTCACCGACCGAAAAGCGAGCCTATCTCGATCAGTTTGGGGGTGAGCAGCGCGATAACATGCGCGCATTGTTCCGCAATATTCTCAAGGATCGGCCTTTCTACGATATGCTGGAACAACGGTTGCCGGAACTCGGCGACCTCCCAGTCTACTTGCCATGGGGCACTGAAGATGGTTTGATCGAGTTGGGGTGGCTCAATCGCTTCGAGCAGATTTTCCCCAACCACGAGACGTTCGTTGTCGAGGGGGCGTCTCACTTCCCGCAAGAATATGCGCCGCAGGAGATCGCAGCGGGAATCCTCAAGTGGTGGCTTGCGGCACAGAAATCGGCGCAGTAGGAGGTTCGGACAGATGAATATCGAGGAATATCGCGCGTATCTGTTTGCCATTGCGTATCGAATGCTGGGGAGTGCGATGGAAGCGGAGGACATCTTGCAGGAGGTGTACCTGCGAACCAGGGACAACGCCGCAGACGACATCCGCAACCCGAAGGCCTACCTCAGCACAATAACCACTCGCTTGTGTCTTAATCACCTGGAACGGGCGAGCCAACGGCGTGAGACGTATGTTGGGCCGTGGTTGCCGGAGCCGCTCGTGGTAAGCGACCCGGCGACCAGCCCAGAGAATGTCACCGTTGCGCACGATTCGATTTCGATGGCGTTTATGGTGCTGCTGCAACGGCTCAACCCGGCGGAGCGCGCGATATTCCTCCTCCGCGATGTGTTCGACTACGACTATAGCGACATTGCACGCATCGTCGGCAAATCGGAGGATAGTTGCCGCCAGACATTCAGCCGGGCCAAAAAACGGCTGGATGCCGAAAAACCACGCTTCCGCGCAACCGTCGAGCAGCACCATGCGCTACTGCACCGCTTTATGGATGCGAACAACACAGGTGATATGCACGGTCTGGTCAGTTTGTTGGTTAATGATGTGGTGATGGTCGCCGACGGCGGCGGTAAGCGTGTGGCGGCGCTGTATCCGCTGCATGGCGTCGATGTCGTGGCGCCGTTTTTGATGGGCAGCCGCCGCAACTCGCCCGAAGGGGCTACGGTGGAGATCAAACCTGTGAATGGTGCGCCGGGCATCGTTTTCCGAGATTCTGCAGGTATGGCCCACTTTGTGCTTCAGGTACAGCCGAGCACCGAGGGACGAATTTCGCACGTATTCGTGGTGAGTAATCCCGAGAAAATTGGTCATCTTTAGGGTGTAAAGAAGCCGAGACAAGGACCGTCTTCGGGGGGTGCGTGCCCACTCGACGGCCCGATTGTGGCTTGACAATGCGAACCACCCCTGGCTATGATGTTCTGACTTCGAGGGCCTGTAGCTCAGTTGGGAGAGCGCTACAATCGCACTGTAGAGGTCAGGAGTTCGAGTCTCCTCAGGTCCAAGTCACGTACACTAGGCATATACACCTCATCGGGGAACGGAAACGTGTAGTAGAGCGTACCTGTTCCTTCTTTGATTACGATCTTCGCCACAAATCGCTCGATGATCCGCCGCGCAACTGCGCGATCTTCCTCATCTGTCAGCGCATCCCGCATGTAGTTGATCCAGCCTTCTAACGCTTCGTCGCTGATCTGCGCGATTTCTGTGGGATTCACCTGCAAGGCTTGCAGCGTCGCGATCTCGGTAAGAAGTTCCTCTTCTTCGCGCTTGCGTTCGTCAAACCGCTGTTGCAGGCGCTTGGCGTACCCCATCTGCTCGATGGCATCCATGAAGTTTTCCTGAGATTTTAGGACCTCAGCAAGCGGATCTTCCAGTGCCATGATGCGAGTGCCGGC
>CAYSVE010000541.1:0-4412 GCA_964434365.1 uncultured Anaerolineaceae bacterium
TGCTGCTCGTCCGCTGGGAGACGCTGCAAGACCACATCGAAGGCTTCCGTGGCTCCGACGAATACAACGAGTGGAAGCGCCTACTCCATCACTTCTACGACCCGTTCCCCACGGTGGAGCACTTCAGCAAGATCGACCTGACTTAACAGGTGGGCGGCCCCTCCGGCGGGTACGTCCACGTCTGGGTGAAGTTCGCCGCGAGGCCCTGGAATTCGGTGTACGTTTCGATGAGCGCGTCGCAATCGCCGAGCGCTTCGGCGGCCTGGCCCTGCAAATACCAGCACTCGAAAATGAGATCCTCCGGCGCGGTGGATTGCATGGTTTGCAGTGTGGTGCAGCGGTGGAAGTTGGCCTGCGCTTCGGCGAAATCGCCGTGGCGGTAGTGCGTGTACCCCAACTGGTACCACCCCGGTGCCCACGCTGGGGCGAGGTCGGTTGCGCCTTCGCAACTCGCGAGCGCGGCAGTGTGTTGGCCCTCGCGCTCATCGAGTGCGCAGAGGCGCACCCGTGCGAGCACGTTCGTCTCATCGACGGCGAGCACCGCCAGGTAACTGGCTCGGGCGGTTTCGGGGTCGGTGAGGGCGGCGCGCTCGTAGTGCAATACGGCCACTTTGTCGTTGAGGCTGATTGCGTCGTCGAGCGCGGCCAGCGCGGCGGGGATGTTATCGAGGGCGGTGTAACTGGCCGCCAGCGCACGGTAACCATCAATGTCGTCGATGGGTTGGGCAGCTTCGGCCTCGCGCAGCGCAAGTTCCGCCGGGCCGGTGCTCAACAGGGCGAAGACAAGCGCCCCACGGGCTAACGCGTGCTGCTCATCGAGCGCGAGGGCCTGTTGTGCGACCTCGGCGGCAGTCACGGGCCGGTCGTTGGCCTGTAGCGAGAAGGCATGCGCCGCGAGGGCATCGGCGTTGGTGGGCGCACGGCGCGCCCAATCTGCCGAAATCTCGAGGGCGGCAGCACGGTCGGGGGCGGTGTCGTAGTCGGCATAACTGCGATACACCAACCCACGCGCGAGCAGCGGCAGCACCGCCGTCGCAGTGGGGTCTTCGATGAGTGCGGCCTGCGTCACCTCGACCACGCGGTCGAGATCACCAGCCGCGAGAGCCTGTTCGGCAGCAGCCACCGCTGGTAGCGGACGCCGGAGCAATTCAGTCAACCGTCCGCCGCGCACCGTCCACACAATGAGGGCGGCATTCAGCAGCAACCCAACCCAAAAAACGACCCCGCAGCCGCGACCTCGCCGACGCCGATACCGATTCACGTGCATTTTTCACCCTGCCCGCTACACTCAACCCATGTGCAGGGAATTGTACAAAGCAAGGCCCCTGCACGCACGCAAGGCTAAGGAATTGTAACGGAGGGTCACGATGAGCCAGACAAGCCAGATGGAATTACAGATCGTGTATGGTGTGCCAGAAAGCGGCCTACACGCCTGCCTTGAGGCAATGGCTACCGCGGGCGCGGGCGTCGTGGGGGAGTACACGCACTGTTCGTACACCTCGCACGGGTTGGGCCACTTCAGGCCATCCGATGCGGCTAACCCCGCGACGGGCGAGCGCGGGCAGATCAACGATGAGCCAGAGGTGCGCGTGGAGACGTTCTGCACGCGGGCCGTGGCAAAGGCCGTGGTGGAGGCCATCCGCGACGCGCACCCCTACGAGGAAGTCGTGATTTATGTGATACCGCTGCTCGACATCGACGAGCTTTAGTTGTTGGTGTCGCTGTCCGGCGGGTCGGCTTCTTCGCCGCCTTCGTCGTTATCGCCGCCTTCGTCGTTATCGCCGCCGGAGCCGCCCACGCTACTGCCCGTCGAACTTCCACCGCTCGAACTACTGGCATCGGCCCCGGTGCCCGCACCGCCGGTCGTGTCGGGGGTTCCCGTGTCGGTGGTCGCACTCGGCGTGAGCAGCGCCTCGGCTTCTTCCGGCGATGCACCGACGGCTTCCTCTACCTGGCGGATGAAGTCGGTCGTGGGGGCATCGACGTTGTAGTTGAGCACGCGGTTGGTCACCCGGGTGAGCACCGTGTAACGCGCAAGTTGGTCTGGCGTGATGGGCCGTGTGCCGCCCCACCCGCTGTTGATGTCGCCGGTGAGGGGGTCGAGCGTGGCCTCGACGAAGAAGCCGGTGGGCACGTTCACGCCCTGGCCGACCCGCGCCCCACCTTCGATGACGGCCATCGTGATGGTGTTCGGGTCTGGCAGTTCGAAGACGACGGTGGAGCCGATGCTGATTTCGGCCCCGTTGACGTTTAGCGCCACGCGGATGTTCTTCGGGCTTTGCACGAGCAGCGCGTCGGGGGCTTCCTGGCAAATCGGCTCGCCGATGCCCGCACTCAAGCGGAAGGCCTGCATATCCCCGAAGCTACCCGAGCCGAGCATCGGCAGCGCCGCCAATTCTGGGCGGCCCTCGATGAGCAGGCCGAATATCCATGCCGGGCCGGTGTTGCGGACCACACGATACCACATCTGGTCAGGGCTACGGGCATCGAGGAGGATCGTCTGCCCGGCCTGCACGGTGCCAACGATGTTGTATCCCTCGCCGGGGTTTTCTCGCAGATTGCTGGCCGCTGTGGTGGTTACCTCGATGGGACTGGCCGGGAGGAACGCATCATCGGGGTTTTGGGTCGATTCGACCTCGACGTTGCCAAACAGCACGAACACCACGTTTTGGCCGGGGAGCGTGTTCGGCAGCGTCGCCTGTAGCTTGAGCACCGCCACACCCCACTCGCCCGTTTCGATATTCAGCGGGACCGTTTCGATGCGCGAGAGGACTTCTAACGGCGCAATGTCCGACGGTTCGTCGAATTCCATCGCGGCGGTGTCTTCGGCGTTGCCGAAAAAGGTCGCATTCACCAGCCGCGAGCCATAGCACACCTCGTTACGACCGGTTTCGTCGCAGTTATCCTGCAAGGCATCGAGTGCCTGTTCGACAAGGGCCGGGCAGGCATCGGGCGCGCCCTGTGCCAGCGTGATGGCGGTGGGCACACTCAACAGCAGAAACAGCACAAACATATACGGTTTGAACATAGGATAAGGTCCGTTATCGATGGGTTATAACGGTATCGTAGCCCAGGCCTACCCGGCTCGCAACCGGTTCCGATAGATATTAATGCGGTTGAACGCCGCTTCCATCGAATCCTCAAAGCAAAGTTGCTCGCGCATTTTGGGGATGGCCGAACGCAGCATAAGGATGAGCATTTTCGCTGGGGGGCGCGCGCCCACATAAATCAGCAGGGCATCGCGGGTTTGTGGATTCTCCACACCCACTTGGTGGAGGCGCAGCAAGTGGGTGTGCGCGTCTCGTGGGAAGATACTGGCCCGGGTAATATCGACGACGAAATCGACCTGGTGAGGTGTTTGGGCCAGCAGTGGATACACGCCGTTGTGCATCATCGCGTACAAGTCCGTCCACACCCAACCGGGCGCAAACTCGTAGACCATCACGGTGTGGGCATCGTTGGCCCAGTAGTAATGTACACTCATCTTCATTATTCCTACTCGGTACGGCGCGCCAACACCAACACGAAGCTGCCCCGGGTATCGCTGCTGCCCTCGGGGCCGGTGTAGCGCGCGGCTTCAACATAATATACGCCTGTGACAGGCACCCGGAACCGCTCGATGCGCGCGTTCTGGCTACCGCCGCCGTCATCGTCACTTATTAGCCGGTTGCCCTCGACATCGGTTACACTGAGGAACGGATCGAGGTTGCCGTCAGCCCGGTTCATCGAGAGTGTGAGTTCGTCGCCCTCCACGCCCCAAAAGACGTAGCGCACCGCCTCGGCCTCATCGTTGATAACGCCGGTGATGGTGCTGCCGTAGGTCAGGCGCGGCACATCCAACGGCACCTCGCCGAAGGCGTTGCCGAAGCTTTGTACTTCCAGCCGATACGCGCCGGTCGTTTCGCCGTCGGGTCCCTGGTAGCGCGTCGCCACGATGTAGTAGGTACCACTGAACGGCACAAGGAACTCGTCGAGGCGGGCATTCTGGCCGATGCCGCTGTCGTCGTCGCTGGCGAGGGTTTGCAGCTCGGTGTTTTGCACACTCACGAGCGGGTCGAGGCTGCCGCCAAGGCGTGTGAGGCGGATGTTCAGCACGTCGTCGACGCGGGCCTGCACCGCATAATACTGCTGATACGCCTCGTTGGTAATTTCCCCTTCGACAACTTCGCCGGGGACGAGCGGTGCCGCCGTGAGTGGCGTGTTGCCGATACCGCTATTCTCGGCCTCGTCTACACTGAGGACGAAACTACCGCTTGTCGTGCCGATGTCTTCGCCGTAGCGTGTGGCGATAATCACGTAGAAGCCGGTTTGCTCCACGACGAAACCATCGACGGCAGCATCCAACGACGACGCGCCGGGGATGTCGTCGCTGCTGGCGACCAACTGCGCCTGGCTGTTCGCGATGTGCAGCA
>CAYSVE010000542.1:0-4410 GCA_964434365.1 uncultured Anaerolineaceae bacterium
CTAAAATGATCGTCTTTGGAATAATTGGAATAGCCCTGGCTGGATTTAGCTACACCATTGTCGCCAATGTTTTAGCCCTGTTTTAATGAAACCTTTATTTCGCCTTGTCGCTACTGTGGTGTTTCTGATGACTCTGTCGTTGAGTTTTTCTCCCTTAGCTTTTTCTGGAGGTGCAGTTGTCGGGGGTGATCCACCTCCTGCAGAGGAAGAACAAGAGGACAGTGCTCCATCAGGAGGAAGTAGCCTTCGTGATTTAGGATTTGATCCTTCAACAGCGCCAAGTCTGCCGACGCTGGGCCTGGATGAAACTCAGGATCCTGAAGAAACTGAAGTGCCGGATGAAACCGAAGAACCTACCGACGAATAATCGCGTATAGGGCAAGCACAACGGGAGCTAAACAGCTCCCGTTTTGTTTTCTCATTTGTTGTGCAGCATCAATGGGATGGACAGGATACACAGTGCACGTTGCCACTCGGTGCGCCCACGGTCAAGGTCTTCGATAAAGCCGATGAGATGCGGCAGTCCGTCGACGATCATCTGGCTGGGCACCTCGGAGTGCATTTTGAGCAGCGTGTTGGTCGTTTCGGGGTAGCGCAGCATCCCCACGACCCAATTGCCAAGGGTATAGGCCGACATCGGGTTTTGTGCCAGGCGATACTTCGCCTGTAACTCCGCTACGAACTCTGACAGGTGCCGCTCGTATACCTCGCGTACATCGGGCAGGGTATCCTCCATGAGGGCACCGTCTAGGCTACGCACCAAACCCATGTATTCATCATCTTTATAAATCGCTTCTGCGCCCATCACCAAAAAGCGATCGACGGTTGCCTGGGGTATGCCGATTATCTCGGCGAGGTTAACGTTAGTCTGCATTGTTGGCCTCCACGATAAATAACGTTGAAACAATTCTAAATCAATTTTTAAATTGTGTGATTAGAAAATTAGCCCTAACAAAAAGGATCATGAGCCACAGTCGCTCCGTCAGAATGTTGGACTAAGCCAGTGACTGAAAGTCCTGATAAAAGAATCGAGCAGAAATAGCAAACTATGAACCTCTCAGAACTTTTATGAGCCATTTTTTAGTGATTTTCAATCACCGAACTTTTGGCGTATGGCTTAGATGATCAGCTATTGTGGGAGCGGGTTAACGGGGCCGATCGGCCCCGACCGCGCGTGCACTATTTGTTGTGGACCATCAACGGAATAGAAAGGATGCACAATGCGCGCTGCCACTCGGCTCCACCCCGTTCGACTTCATCGAGGAACGAAAGCAGATGCGGCAACCCGTCGATTATCATTTGGCTGGGCACACGGGTGTGCATGTTCAGCAGGGTGTTTGTTGTTTCGGGGTAACGTAGTATGCCAACCATCCAATTGCCGAGTGTGTAGGCCGACATCGGATTATCTTTTAGCTGGTATTGTTTCTTGATTTCGTCGACGAAACCGGGAAGGTGCTTCTCGTAAGCGGCTCGCACCTCTGGCAGTGTTTCTTCCATCAAGTTGCGGTTGAGGCTACGAACGAGCGACATGTACTCGTCGTCTTCGTAGAGTGCGGTAGCTTCCATACTGAGGAAGCGCTGGAGTGTAGCAGGACTGACATTAACAAGCTGGGCAAGATTCATATCGAACTTCATGGTTTGGCCCCCATACGTAAGAAGATATGAAATCTTACCTTAATTTCATGCGTAATGCATAGCCAGCTTCAATCCAGTTTGATTAATGTGATTGTCACTAACCCTATTCCCCGTGCGGCGATGTATCGCGGATGACCAGGGTATCGAAATCGGCAACGGTGTTTTCATCGACCCCCAACGCCACGGTGCCACCCAATTGGGCCGCGTCGCGCTCCTGTAGCAGCAAGATGAAGGTGTCATCGACGAAGAACGCGATGTTGTCGTTGAGTGTTGCGATCTTCAGGGTCAGCCAATCGGGCAACGGTTGCCCCTCGAAGCCGGGTAGCGGTCCTTCGTAGAATATCTCGTTGCCCTGGTCGTCATCGTAGCGGATGATGAAGAACGCGGTGCTGTCTGTTCGGCGAGACACGATAAGCCGATAGCCATTCGGCTGTGCACCACTCAGCGATGGGGTTGTGCGCAGGCCTAACCACGCCGTCCCGTTGTTGTTAACGACGCGTACATCCACCTCGACGAGGAGGTCGGTCGTGTCGCCGAAGGCGTTGCGGTCGGTGCCCCCTTCGAACATCTCTACGCCGATGACATCGCGGAAGCGTCGCCAGGTGGGCCGCCCATCGTGGGTCATCCGCAGGAAGAACTGGTGCCCCGGCTCGTTCGGGTCGTTGATGAACTCACCCGCCGCGCCCTGGCCTTCGACCCACCAATCGTCGGTGCGGAAAATATCGTCGAAGTTCTCGTCGAGGTCGCTGCGCAGGAAGCGCCATTCGCGGGCCGCAACATCGTCGAGGACGCCGAACGCAAACCGTGCATCCTGATTGCTGGCCGCGACCGAAGCCGTAATCAGCACATCGTCGACGCGCAGAATGTCGTTTGCGCCCACCTCGAATGTGAGGTTCGCGAGCGGTGGGGCATCGCCGATAGCCTCTTCGAAGCGCAATTCGCCATCGCGGAAGATTGTCAGTGTTTCGCCGATGTAGCGCATCTGCACGTCTTCCCAGCGGTTGCGGTTGTAGAAGTTGCGCACGAAATAGCTGTTGACCTCAGCGCCAGCGGCGTCCAGTTGGCGTAGCGTAAGGTGGCCGCCTTCATAGTCGAAGACCAATGCACCGCCGGTTTCGTCGTCGAGGCGCATGATGTACCCGCCCTGGTCGATTTGTACCTGGAACACCAGCGCGAGGTTGTCGATGTTAGGGATGGTCGCCTGTACATTCGAGCCACCCGCGAGGCGCATCGCCTGGTTACCCGTCTCGTCGCGCGCGAGGGTGACGTTGGTGCCACTGGATGCGAGCCAGGTCGGTGGAATATTGGGTGCTTCGAAGTGGTCACTGGCTGCTTCGGCGCGGCGAACTGCAAAATCGTCGATTCGAATCGTCTGGAAGGTGCTGTTGGCGTGCAGCAGGATGCGCCCCGGCCCAAGCTGCGGCGTGATGGTATCTTCCGCCGTCATCTGGAGGGTATCGTCGAGATAGATGAAGATGCGGCTGCCCTCCGCCCACACACGGATGTCGTGCCATGTTTCGGCCTGGATGGGCGCGCGCAGGTCTTGCGCGATGATGCGCTCCGTGTCGCGGTTGAACACGTCGGCGACAGCGGCGTTGCGCTTGAGGATCATAATCCCAGGGAACAACTCCAGCACGTAATAGCCGTCATCGCTGAAGCGGAACACGTAGCGCGCGCCTGCTGCCTGCGGGTGAAGGTTGAACTTGAAGCTCGTCACGATGTCTGGCTCGGTGAGCCACTCGGCATTGCCACGGCCCAGTACAACCAGCGGTTCGGTCAACCGACCGCGCCCGATAAGTAGATTTTCGCCGCCCTCGTTCACAAGCTGCCAGATATCTGGGTTGAAATCCCAATCGGTGAGTGGGGCCTGGCTCTCGAAGTCTGCGATGTACGGCAAATTCCCTACGGCGGGCGGTTCGGTTGGCGTGAAGGTCGGCGGTGGAGGCGTCTCAGTGGCGGCTTCGGTTGGCATGCCTGTGGGGAGCGCGAGCGTTACCGTCGGTGGCATCACCTCGACTGTCGGTGGAACAGTTGGCAGTGCCGTCTCACCGAAGGGGACATCGGTCGGGGTATTGGTCGGTATCGGCGTGGGGGTTGTGGTCGGTGTATCGGTCGGCTCTGGCGTGAACGTCGGCGTTGGCGTATTTGTGGGCGTGTTGCTCGGTATCGGCGTGTTTGTCGGCGGGAGCGCAACCGGTACCACGCGCAAATTCCCCGATGTCGTTGAGAACGACGCCGACGAAGCAATCCAGCCCGGCTGGCCATCGGGCAGCATAATTTGCCACCACTCGCCATCCTCGCTGATGCCGAGGATTTCGGCATTGGTTTCGCGCGGCAAGCGCGTGATCACCGCATAGTCTGTCCCTGGACCGGCGCGAGCGATGACACTATCGCGCAATGTGGTGAGCTGCGGTGTCGATGGTGTGGGCATCGTCGTCGGGGTTTCCGTCGAAACCTGGGCGACAACTTCCGGCTCCGTCGGTACGTCTGTCGGGGTCGGGGTGTCCTCAAGCATTTCGGTGGGCGTATTGGTCACTTCCTGCGCCACGATGGGCGCTTCGGTCGGCTCATCGGTCGCGGTCGCCGACGGCGGCACATCCGTTTCCGTCGGGGTATCGGTGGGGGTGAAGGTTACCGTTTCGGTCGCGGTCGGCGTTTCGGTGGGGGTAGGTGTCGGTGTGGCAGTCGGGGTATCCGTAGGCGTAGGCGTGTAAGTATCGGTGGGTGTTGGCGTGGAGGTGAGGGGTTCGGAGGGCGTCTCATCGGAAGGCAATG
>CAYSVE010000543.1:0-4401 GCA_964434365.1 uncultured Anaerolineaceae bacterium
CATCATGGGCATCAACGCACGGTGGATCGAAGCGTTCGCCGACGAACTCGATGCACAGGGCTTGCACATTCCGTTCAAAAGCCTTAACCGCGTCGACTTGCTACTGCGTGGGCAGACGATCCCCGCGCTGGCCCGGGCCGGTGCGCAAATCGTCTGGGTTGGCGCGGAAAGCGGTTCGCAGAAAATCCTTGATGCGATGGACAAGGGTACCCGCGTCGAGCAAATCTACGAAGCGACGGCGAAACTTCATGCGCATGGGGTGAAGGTGGCCTTCTTTTTGCAGTTCGGGTACCCCGGCGAAACCCGCGAGGACATCGACCTTACACTAAAAATGGTCCGTGACCTCATGCCCGATGACATCGGCATCAGCGTAAGTTACCCGCTGCCGGGCACACCGTTCTACGAACAGGTGCGCGCAGAACTCGGTGAGCGCGCCAACTGGACCGACAGCGAAGACCTCGCGATGATGAACCAGGGACCATTCACGACACCGTTCTACCGGCATCTGCACACGATGGTACACAAGGACTACCGCGCGCGCAAAACGTGGGCGGAACTCAAGCGGCTGGCACGTAACCCATCGCAGATTAGGGCGGGCCACCTGCGCCAAACGGCAGCGATGCTGTATCACCGCGCGACGTATCCGCTGGCGCTGCGTAAGCTGGATCAACTGGCGCAAGTACCACACCAACCCACGACCATTCCCAATGTTGTATTGAGCGACTAACGTTATGGATATTTTACTGGCACACGGATACTTTTTATACGAGGACGAGCACGAAAAGGCGGTGATGCGGCCCTACCCACCGCTGGGGATTTTGCACTTATCGTCGTACCTTAAGCAACAAGGCTTTGATGTGGGCGTATTCGACTCGACGTTCCAGTACATGGTGGATTTCGAGTCGTACGTCGCGCGGGAACGGCCATCGGTGGTGGGCTTGTACACCAATTTGATGACGAAGCAGAACATCCTTCGGATGATGCGCTTTGCAAAATCGTACGGTTGTAAGGTGGTCCTCGGTGGGCCAGAACCCCCCTACTATGCGAAAGACTATCTACAACGCGGGGCCGATGTTATCGTGCGGGGCGAGGGCGAACTGACCTTGGCAGAATTGCTTCGCCACCTGGCAAAATGTGGCATGCGGGGCCTCTATTCTATCAATGGCATTGCCTTCCTCGATGACGATTGTGATCTTGTAGTAACGATGCCGCGGGCGTTCATCCGCAACCTGAGTGACCTCCCCTGGCCGGACCGCGAGGCCATCGATATTCCAGAGTACATGCGCATCTGGAAAGAGAATCACGGCCAGAGCAGCATCAGCGTGATCCACGCCCGTGGGTGCGCCTATAGCTGCTCGTGGTGTAGCCACAGCGTATACGGCACAAGCCATCGACGCCGCACACCAGAAGATGCCGCTGACGAACTGCTCTGGATTAAAGAAACGTACGACCCGGACCTCATCTGGTACGCCGATGATGTATTCGCCATCAATCACCGCTGGCTATACGAATATCACGAGCACTTAAAACAACGCGATGTCCGCATTCCATTCGAGTGCATCTCCCGTGCCGACAGGCTCAATCAACAAGTGGTGGATACCCTAGCGGAAATGGGCTGCTATCGCCTGTGGAACGGCAGTGAAAGTGGCAGCCAGCGCATCCTCGACCAGATGAACCGCAAGGTCACGGTGGATGACGTGCGCGAGAAGACGCACATGCTACAGCGCGCAGGAATCGAAACCGGGATGTTTATCATGCTGGGTTACGAGGGCGAAGAAATCGCGGACATCGAAGCGACGGTCAAGCACCTCAAAGCCTGCAACCCCGACATTTTTCTGACGACCGTGGCCTATCCTATCAAGGGAACACCTTACTATGCGAAAGTGGAAACCGATGTACTCGCCTCGCACGATTGGGAAGAACGCAGCGACCGCGACCTGACCGTCGCCGGGCGACACTCGCGACGGTTCTACAGCTTCGCCACCCGGTGGATGGTCAACGAAGTGGCGCTCAATCGGGCGCAAACGCGTGGTGGTATGAGCTTGAAAGCACGCCTGAAAATGCGCGCGAACATCGCCATAGGCCGCGCGGGGATGGCACTAACCGCTGGTCAGGTCGAACACCAGGGTGAGCCGGTTCATGGCATCTAGCTTCGACCAACCCGCGTATACGTACGATCGCGACTTCACCGATACACAAATCGGGCGGTGGTTGCGGAATCGTGTACACGAGCGCCTGTGCGCGCACTTTTCACCCGGCGACATCTTGCTTGAGCTGGGTTGCGGTACCGGCGAGGATGCGGTCAGGCTCGCGCAACAGGGCATCAACGTGTATGCCACGGATAGCAGCCGTGCGATGCGCCAGATGGCAGACGTCAAAAAAATTCAAAGCGCCGATTTACGCGGCGATGTTTATTTTCTTCATTTAGACCTAAAACGGCTGCCGCGCGATCGATTTGACTTTTCATTTCATGGTGTATTTTCCAACTTCGGCCCACTTAATGTCCTCGATGATTGGGCACCACTGGCGCAGTGGCTTGCCTCACGTGTACGGGTTGGCGGTGTTGTCGCCTTCGGCGTGATGAGTCCGGCGTGTGCGTGGGAGCCATTGTGGCATGGTTTGCACGGTGACTTCGAAACAGCGACACGTCGCTGGCGCGCCACGAGCACCTATCGTACGGCCTCCGGCGAGGTGCGCATCGCGTATCCATCGGTGCGGCGGCTAGAGCGCGATTTTGCAGGGTATTTTTGTCGCACCCACCTCGAAGGCCTGGGGTTGTTCCTCCCGCCGAGCGATGTGTACGGCGCGATAGAAAAGCGCCCGAAGTTGCTCAATACACTCATTGTCCTCGAAAAACGTTTTGGCCGGGTGCCGTGGATGGCTCCCTTCGCCGATCACTATTGGATCGAATTCACCCGCACGGAAACACCTTGCTGAAGGCGCGCAGCCTTTCGACAAATTCCGCAATTCTGATCATAGGCAGTGGTGGTAGCACACTCCTGGCGTTTTTCCTGTCGGTACTGGTGGGGCGCGTAACCGGTGAGGCGGGCCTCGGGGTGTATGTTGCTGTTCTCGCGTGGGTGTTCCCCCTATTAATGCTCGCTGAGTTTGGCACAAACACTCTCCTCACCCGCGATGTGGCCGTCGACACCACGCGGGCGTCATCTTTGCTCGGGTCCACTGGGCGTATCCGCCTTGGTTTCGGCGCAATGTTGACCGTAACCCTGCTCATCCTCGCGCCCATTCTCAGCGATAGCCCACAGGTGATCTTGGGCACTCGCATTGCAGCCCCCTTACTGCTCATCGAACCAACATATGGGGCCTACACGGCGTTGTTCCGTGCCCACCGTGTGGTGTGGCCCCTGCCTGTATTGAACGTCGGCATGTTGCTGCTGCAACTTGGGGTAACGGCAACGGCCTTCGCGATGGGCTATGGCGTGCTCTCAGCCGTGACGATAAACACGATTACGTCGGCTGTGCGTATGCTTGCAGCGGTGATGATCTACCGACGCTATTTCGATACCGATCATCGAGATACCGAATCTATTGCGCTACGTCCATTGATGATACGAGCGTGGCCGTTCGCGCTGGCGGGCTTCCTGGCTGCGAGTCAGCTACGGGTCGGCTTCATATTGCTGGAGCAGTGGGCCGGGCCGGTGAGTGTAGGGCTATTTGCGGCAGCGTCCCGTTTTACCGACGCAGTAAATACCCTTGCGCGCGGTTTTTTCGATGCCCTGCTTCCCTCCCTTGGCGCGGTGGCGACACACCCGGCACAACTCGCACAATTGTTCCGCCGGGCAGTACTTGCGCTGGCATTGGCGGGATTGGGCGCAGCAACAGCATTAAGCTTGCTTGCCGCACCCCTGATTTCCGTCACCTATGGATTAGGCTTTTCGATGACGGTGCCTGTGCTTACGCTCCTCGCATGGAGCCTCGTGCCGGGCCTACTGCGTGGTGGCCTCACGCTGTATCACTATGCGCAAGGCAACGAAGGTTACGTCAATTGGGTGCTCGCGGGGATGCTTGCCCTGTGGCTGATTCTCGGAGCGCTACTGATTCCGCGATTTGGCGCTATTGGGGCGGCGGCGACGACAGTTCTCGTCGAGGGCTGTGCGGTGGGGATGTTGTGGGGAGGCCCTAAGACCTCCCCAGAGGTGGCCTAATTCTCGCTGAACCGTGCCAGTACGTCGTTAAATTTGGTGAGGTCGATTTCGCTGTGGGGTTCCAACAGCGCCTTAAACTGATTCATATAGTCCACAAGGGCTTCGGCGGTGTATGCTTCGAAGCGCAGCGTGATAGCCGGTTGGGTGTTGCTCGCACGGACGAGGCCCCACCCCTTATCGAACATGGCACGCACACCATCGACCGTAATCACCTCGTTGCCCTTGCTCAGCACTTCGG
>CAYSVE010000544.1:0-4360 GCA_964434365.1 uncultured Anaerolineaceae bacterium
GGAGGGGGCGCATCTGCCACAGCATAACGGCCCCCCAAATAACCGCAGCCAGCGTTAACATCTGCCCTAGTGCGTCGAACCCCAGTAACCCGGGCGGATAGGTATAGGTGCAGCAAGCACGGTATCCGCTCACGCTATTCAGGAAATTCGGTATCCAATTGCCGATAAGCAATACTGTGATCACGAAGGCTCCGCTCATCAGCGCACCAAACCCAACCAGCAAACGCCAGTTTCGTCGTAACAGCGCGTCGAACAGTATAGCCCCACACAAAATGATCCCCTCAGGCCGAATAGACGCACACACCAGCGCGGCAGCGGCTAGCCAGGGGCGCTCTGCCGTAATTTGTGTCCAGGCCAGTATGAGAGCACCTAGCACGAACACGATAAACTGCCCCAGGCTGAAATTATTGAGGGTGTGCCGGTAGGCAAAAAGGGAAGTCACAACAATAATTAACAACAACAAAGGGGCGGGACGCCAGCCCAACTGCGTAAATACGACCAACGGCAGTGTTAACGACAGTAACAGGGTAAGGCCGAGCCACAGACTAATCGCCAGCGGAAAGGGCAGCAGCCAAAATGGCAGCAGGGTCGGCGTCACCGTAGCTGGGTACATGTAGTCGTGTTTGTAACGGGTGAAGGTGGTGTACCCCATATTATCTAACACCACCCGGTTTACATCGATGCTATAGGGGTTGTCTCCTTGTAGCACGACACGCGACCCGTACCACCTTGGGTAAAAGTCGAACGTATTCCCTTTAAGGCTGACCCAACTCTGGTAACTTACCAGTGCCAGTGCGCCCCAAATCGCCACCGCGCCCAATCCAGCTATCAATCGACTTCGCATAAAATCATTGTCCAGGGAAACGGCTGACGAACAACTCGGATGTGCATGTAGGTGCTCACCAGGGACGTAAACCCAGGGGTGCTCCAGTGGTTGACGTGGCCAGGCGTGTTACCCAAATCGCGGAGGTAACTCCCACGCGCCATGTTTAGTGCGCGCCAAATCGGTTCCCTGGGCACACTGAGCAAACAATAGCGACGTGCTACGCGCCGTAGCTCCGCCAGTACCACCTCCGGCTGCGATATATGCTCGAGCACCTCAACCGCCAGTACGAGGTCAAAGGCATCGTCGGGGAAGGGCAGGTCGGTACCACTTGCTAACAACAAGCTAGCCGACGGGTAGCGCTGTTGCGCCTCTTGCAAAATCGGCATGTCGAGGTCCAGGGCAATGCTCTGAGGAAAATCCAACAAGTGTAGGATATGCCCCTCACCACACCCTACCTCCAGCACCGAATTGTAGCGCAGAGGCGTCGCGAGTTCGGCAAGCGTACCCGCAAAACCACGCATCATCGCCTGCACTACGGGGTTTTTTGAGCCAAATTTATCGTATGTGTTGCCTGCCGGGTTCATCGGCCCCATCTCGCTTGTAATGTAATGTTCGTAGCAAGTACAAATTTTCTTCGTTCAGTTGTCGATTACTCGCAAGCACATCCCCCAATAAGCCGATAGCAACCAACACCACCCCGGTGATAATTGCCACTGAGCCAACCACGACCGACTGGATGTTGGAACCACGCGCGGTGTTCCCTGCAATGAGTAGTATTAAATAGCGAACCCACAGCCCACTGCCGACCAGGAAAAACGGTAGACTGAGATACAAGAATGATCGAAGTGGCTCATACAACAAGAAAAGCTTTAAGATCGTCCTTGCAGACCGCAAAACGTAGTCGAAATTACTCTTGAGCAGGCGGCTTTCGCGCAGGTCAGGGTTAGTTTTAATAGGAATACTCGTAATGAAAAGATTCTTTTTACCTGCCTGGATAATCGTTTCCAAGGTATAGCTGTAATCTGTAAGGATGGTCGTTCGTAAAGCCGCCTCACGCGTCATCGCCCGAAATCCACTCGGCGCATCGGGAACCTCCGTCCCAGATACCACACGCACTACCCAACTTCCGGCTTTTTGCAAACGCTTTTTCCATGAAGAAAAGTGCGGAATCGTATCGGTTTGACGGTCGCCAATGACGATGTCGGCATCCTGTCGAAGGAGCGGGGCGACCAAAGCGGGTATCGATTCACCAGGATACTGGTTATCCGCATCGGTGTTGACGATGATATCCGCCCCACGTCCTAAAGCGGTATCCAAGCCGGTGCGGAATGCCGCCGCAAGCCCCTTGTTCGTGGTGTGTTGCACAATGTGTTGCACGCCATGCTCACGTGCGACCCGTGCTGTTTCGTCGACACTGCCGTCGTCAATTACGAGCACCTCGATAATATCGATGCCATCGATGTGTTTTGGCAAGTGCGAAAGCGTTACCGGGAGCGTTTCGGCTTCATTGTAACAGGGAATTTGTATGATTAGCTTCATAGCGACAATGATAGCACAACTTTATGTAAATAATGACACTTAGGGCACCACACTACGCCGCTCAACATTCACCAGTTCCGTCACGCCTCGGAAGGTGAGCTTTTCCAGCAGGTCGTAGCCACCATGTTGCCGCAGGTAGGCCAGCTCATCACCGAGCAGTGGCACAACCCCATAGAAGTTTACCGTGCGGTCATCATCCACATGCAGCTTACGCACCCCATCGTCGAACAGCACCGGGTCCGCGATGAGCAATGCACACAGATCGGTATTCGCGGCGAGGGGCTGGGGCGGGTCGCTGTTGGGCACGGCCTGGAACAACCGCAGGCAGCTATCGGTGAGGTGCGGCAGCCGTGCCAGCGTCTTCAGCCAACGCAGCGGCCAGTAGTACACATCCCCATCAGTTTGGAACGCCACCTGCCCCATACGCCATGTATTCGGCAGGCAAATGAGCAGCTCGGCATACCGCAGGTGCGTCGCGTCGGTCGTCATGGGCCGTGCACTCATACCGCTGGTGATGAGTGTGTAGTAATTGCGGGTCGGGCTTGGCTCCACCACATGGATGCTCACCGCCAGCACGTCAGTTTCGATCTCGCGATAGACATACTCCGGGGTGCCGATGTGGGTGTCGATGTGCTGGGCGATGCGCTCATCGTCGATCGTCGTTGTCATCGGGTTTCCAACTCCCTCCGCTTTCTGGTCGCGCGCGTACTTCTTAGCGATGATTAGCTGTGACTTCCGTCAAGAATAGCACGAGATGCGCTTCGTCGATGTAGGTTTCGCCGATTTTCATCATCCGCGGTTGGTGCCCCCACTCGACAAACCCATACTTCAAATACAACCGCTTTGCGGACTCGTTACCCGCCGCGACCGAAAGCTCGACCTGCTCCAAACCGTCGATCCCACGGGCGTGGGCGATAACGGCCTCCATCAGCCCCCCAGCGAAGCCCTTGCCGCGTGCCTCTGGCACGACGTATACCCCCCACACCCAGCCGCGATGGCGCATCTTTAGGTGATGCTCGCGCACAAAGCCGGTCATGCCAACAAGGGTACCCTCAGCATCGAATGCCCCGAAGACGGCGTTGTCACCCTGTTCGTCTGCGCTCAACCGCCCACCAAACCACTCGACATCGCGCTCGATTTCCTCCTCGTAGCTGGAGCCGAACGCATCGGGGCGCTCTTGCAGGCCGCGCAAGCGCAGGGTACGCATGGCTTCGGCGTCATTGGGGCTAAGGCGACGAATCGTGTTTTGGCTCATCATGGGTCAGCTCAACAGGTTGTTACGCACTGCGACCATCGTCTCGCCATCGATGCCCGCCCGGCGCAGGTAATCATCGACGGAGCCATAGTGCTCTCGGATGTAGTCTAACGTTTGTTGGATGCGCTTCGGGTTCGCCACCAGCAGCGGTTGAATCGTATCCTCGGTGATGCCGATGACCGCCAACGGGCGCACCGACTTTGCACCGATTTCGCTGAACGTATCGTAGTAGGCGTTGCTCAGGCTGTAATCTGCACCGATGACGTTATCCGGCACCCCCAGGAAGGCCAACAGCACAGCAGCCATCACCCCGGTGCGGTCCTTGCCTGCCGTACAGTGGAACATCAGCGGCAGGTTTGCGTTATCGGCCAGTAACTCGAACATCGTTTTGAAAACGGGCATATTGCCGTCGATCATCACGCGGGTATACGCGTTGAGCATCACGTCTTCCAACCGCCCCCGGTAGCGAATCAACTGCCAGAACTGCTGCGCGCGCGACAGATCGGTTTCCACCGGCACATGCCGGTACTGCGCACTGTCTGGCAGGCGGTCGGGGTCCTCTTCGGCCTCGTCTGGCGTGCGCAAATCGCACACCAGCTTTACGTCGAGCTTGGCCAGCAGCACAAGGTCGGTCTCGGTCAGCGTCGCCAACGAGGCCGCCCGATACACGCGCCCCCAGCGTGTACGGCGTCCATCATGTGTCGTGTACCCCCCCACATCGCGGACGTTCACCGCGCCAC
>CAYSVE010000545.1:0-4331 GCA_964434365.1 uncultured Anaerolineaceae bacterium
GTATCGCCATGACTAGAACCATAGCTATGCGGGGGTGAAAAGCGGTCGATACCCAGTACCCTGGCCCCTCGCTTCGCTGCGTGGTACAACGTCGCAGCGCCCATCGCGCCAAGGCCAACAACTATTACATCGTAGTGATGGTCCGTCATTTTTTCATTTCCGCGCGACGTGCTTGGGTTGCGACCCCATTTACCGACATCGTGTCTCGGTCGATGACCACCCCATAGTCTAACGCGGCACTACTCGGTGACACATACCCTTGTCGAACATCTTCCAAAACGCGCTGCGGGTCTCGCTGGTGCGGCGGGTTGAAGCCACCCCCACCCGGGAGCTTGAGCACAACTTGGTGCCCCGGTTGCAGGGTATAGTGGCTTTTCGGATGAGGGTGCGTCCCATCGGAAAGGACGACTTCACCGACAGCCCCGGCCAAGCCGCCGTGCAAACCCTCCGCAGGATATGTCGTGCGGTCGTACATACAGGAATGATTAGCGGGTAGGCCAGTGATGACTTCTAGCACCATTTCCTGGCCCAGCCCGCCGCGAAACTCGCCCGCCCCGCCCGAATCCTGGCGGAGTTCGCGCCGGTGCATCAACACGGGCGCAGCCGTTTCGATCGCCTCGACCGGAACCCCCATAATTCCACTCGGGAATGCCGTTGCTGAAAGCCCATCGCGGTTGTGCCCGGCCCCCATGCCACCTGCCGAAAAATAGATATACGCAAACGATGTATCGTCGGTGAGTTTGCCGTTGAGCATCGTATTCCACAAACCCGCAGAGCCATTCGCGATCACCTGCTGCGGAACCACGTTCGAGAGTGCGGCGAGGATCGGCTGGCTAACAAAATGCCCGATGAGGTGGCGCGCACTCACCGGTGCGGGGCGGCGACAGTTCAACACCGAGCCTTCGGGTGCCGTGACATGAATCGGGCGGAAGGCCCCTTCGTTGTTTGGAATATCGGCGGCAAGAACAGCCATGAGCGTGTAGGTCGTATAGGCGTGGGTGTAATTCAGAACAACGTTGATTCCACGATCGACCTGTGGCGACGTTCCAGCGTAGTCGACCGTGAGTTCATCATCGGCCACGGTGACCGCACACGCAATCGTGATCGGGCTATCGAAGCCGTCGATCGTGACCTCACTCGTGTAGGTACCATCAGGAATCTCCCGCACCGCATTGCGCACAGCCATTTCGGTTCGGTCGAGAATCATCTGCGAAACTGCCTCGATGTCCGGCAAGTTGTGCTCTTCCAACAACTCGATGAGTTTCTTCGCGCCCACGTTGTTCCCGACCTGTTGTGCGTAGATGTCCCCGATGACCTGATCGGGCACGCGCACATTGGCCCGAATGATGTCGAACAGGACACGGTTCGGCTCACCCGCTTCGAAGAGCTTCATCAGCGGGATCGCCAGCCCCTCTTCGTACAACTCGGTTGCGTCACCGCCCATCGTTAGCCCGCCGATGTCTACAGCGTGGCAGGTGCTGGCAAACCAGGCGACGCCACGCCCCTTGTAAAACACTGGCGAGACGATCGTCAGGTCGAACAGATGCCCCGATGCCTCCCAGGGGTCATTTGTTATCAGGGTATCGCCTTCTTGCAGGCTGTCGATGGAATGGTTCGGCACGACATAGTTCTTCACACAGTTCGCCATCGTGTTGATGTGCCCCGGCGTGCCTGTTACGGACTGCGCGACCATGTTGCCGTTACGATCGAACACCCCGGCAGATAAGTCGCCAGCCTCGCGGACTACCGTCGTAAACGATGAGTAAATGAGCGCGGCAGCTTGCTCATTCACCACCGAGATCAGGCGATTCCAGATAACTTCCAGGGTGATGGGATCGATTCTTGTGGTCTTCATCGTTCGTTTTCCTCGTGCATGAGCACCAGACATCCGCTGGCGTCGACATGTGCAGACCAGCCTGGCAGCACAACTGTGGTGGAAGCAGCTTCTTCGATGATGAGTGGGCCGTTGGCTTGCCATCCGGTCGTCAACGTATCGCGCCGGTAGACGGGTGTCTGGTAGGGATCACTATGGGCATCGAAAATGACAGGACGCGAGGTATACGCGGCATTTGCTGCGGCCTGTTGATGCTGTAGCGAGAGTCGTCCAATATTCGGCTTTGGGCCAGCGATAACGACGCGCCAGTTGACCGCCTCGATGGGCACGCCGCTTGTCAGTTGGCCATAGAATTGCAAGTATTCGTCTTCGAACGCCTGCCGAATTTCGCCGATGTGTGAGGGCGTGAGCACCTGTTTGGCAAACGGAACTTTTACTTCGTATCCCTGTCCGACGTAGCGCATATCGATGCTGAGTTGAACGTCTATGTCGTCTGCGGGCACACCCGCCGCTTCAACGATCGCGCGTCCCTCACGTACCAGGTCATCGATTATCGCGTTGATTTCGTCAAGGTTCAGCGCCTCCAACCGCGACACATAGCTACGCGTGAAATCGAACGAAATCGGTGCCGTCATGAACCCAAATGCCGAGCCAACACCCGCGAGAGGCGGCACGATCACGTGCTTCAGGCCCAGTTTTTCTGCAACGCCACAGGCATGAACCGGCCCCGCACCGCCCGTCGCGACCATGCTGTAGCGCCGAATTTCGAGGCCGCGCTCGGCTGCATGGACTCGGGCAGCGGCGGCCATATTCTCGTTCACCAGTTGATGCACACCCCACGCCAATCTATCTACGGATAAGGCTAGCGATTTGGCAAGCGGTTCATACGCAGCGCGGGAGGCCTCTGTATCGAGTTGAATCGTCCCGTTGGCAAAGTAATCTGGGTTCAGGTACCCGATGAGCAGGTCGGCATCGGTGACAGTCGGCTGCGTGCCGCCGCGTCTATATGCAGCCGGGCCTGGCGTCGCCCCGGCACTCTCTGGCCCGACAGTGGGTAAGCCGAGGTTGTTCAGGCGGGCGATGCTACCGCCCCCCGCACCAATTTCGATCAACTCGATCATCGGCACCATCAAGGGTAGGCCGCTGCCGCGCTTGAAGCGATGCACGTGTGCAACTTCCGATTGGTTGGTGATCGTTAGGTCGCCGTGTTTGGTGAGGACGGCCTTCGCTGTCGTACCGCCCATATCGAATGCGAGCACATCCTCGTGGCCCACCTGCGCGCCCCAATACACACCCGCCAATGCCCCACCGGAGGGGCCGCTTTCCTCGAGGCGAATCGGAAAGGCACTCGCTGCCTCGACCGTGGTGGTTCCACCGCTAGAGAGCATGATGTTCAACGGTGCATCGACACCCGATTCGCGCAAACCGTCTTCGACGCGCGCCATGTACTGCTCGGTGATAGGCTGTACATAGGCATTGGCCACAGTCGTCGACGTACGCGGATACTCACGCATACCGGGTGCCACCTGATGCGAGACCGAAAACGCAACATCGGGCAGTAGTTTGCGCGCGATTTCTAGCGCTTCAAGCTCATGCGCCGGGTTTGTAAAGGCGTGGAGGAAGCAAATCGCCAGTGCATCGATCTGTTCAGCCTGCAAACGCTGGCACAGCTCACGCATCGCGTCTGCATCTAATGCTTGCCGAACACCGCCATCTGCGGTGATGCGCTCGGGCACATCGAAGCGTAGACGACGCTCAACGAGCGGCTGCGGTTTGACGAGCGCAAGGTCGTACATGTCGTAGCGGCCCTCGTTGCCGATTTCCAGTGCGTCGCGGAAGCCCGCCGTTGCCAGCAGGGCCGTGTGTGCACCTTTGCGTTCGATCAGCGTGTTGGTGATGAGGGTCGTTCCATGTACGACATAGGTAATTGCATCAGGTGCGAGTTGCGCGTTTACGATAAGCGACCTTATCCCATCGAGAACAGCAATCGCCGGGTTGGGATAAGTAGTGAGCACCTTCTCCACCACAATGCGTTGCGACTGGGTATCCAGCGCGACGATGTCGGTAAAGGTGCCGCCAATATCCACGGCAAGCAATACATCGGCGGAGGTCATTTGCCTTCCTCGGCTTCTGTTACGCGTGTGAGTGCTTCCAACAATCGTGCGCTAGAGCGCACGAGGTGACCTCGGAGGGTGCGCGTTGCCTTGTCCACATCGCCGTCCTGGCACGCCGCCAGTATCGTACGGTGTTCATCCTCACCCTCTACTCGGAAGTTGGTTCCAAGTGTTTCGTAGATGCGATAGTAGCGAGCAAGGTTGCCATGCAAATTGGCGACCAACTTCTTCATCGCTGGCAGCGCCGCACGACTGTACAGCGCGGTATGAAATTCGTGGTCTAGCATGTGCCATTGATGAAACGGAATATCCGTCGCCCGCAGCGCGGTCAACACCCCACCTGCACGCAACCAGTCGGTCATGGGGGTCATCACGATTGCACG
>CAYSVE010000546.1:0-4317 GCA_964434365.1 uncultured Anaerolineaceae bacterium
CTGTCATCGAACGCCGACAGGTGCTAGGCAACTATACGCACCATGTGTACTATGCACAGGCTTATGTCGATAAGCCAGGCCGCGACATCCGCGCGTTTTACGTCGGGGGCCGCACGATTTGCGCGATCTACCGCTCGTCGCCGCACTGGATTACCAATACGGCCCGCGGCGGCCAGGCAACAAACTGCCCTGTCACACCAGAAATCGCCGACATATGTGAGCGCGCGGCGGAAGCCGTCGGCGGGGGGGTGCTGGCGCTGGACCTGCTGGAAACACCCGCAGGCGGCTACAGCGTCATCGAGATTAACCACACGATGGAGTTCCGCAACAGCAGCGAACCCACGGGCGTGGATATCGCCGCTGAGGTAGCCGCGTATGCGCGGCGCACTGCCGAGGTGCCCGCATGACGAGCGTCGGAATTGTGGGGGGCAGCGGTTACACGGGCGGCGAACTGCTGCGCCTGCTGCACGGCCACCCACACGCCGAAGTCATGCAGGTGACGAGCCGCAGCCGGGCGGGGCAGTACATCTACGTGATGCACCCGAACCTGCGCGGCGCGACGAAACTGCAATTCATCCACCCCGATGCACTTGAGCCGTGTGACGTACTGTTTTTGGGGTTGCCGCACGGCACTGCGGCCCGCGAAATCGACCGCTACGCCGACCTCGCGCCCACCATCATCGACCTGTCTGCGGATTTTCGGTTGGACGACGCCGAAACCTACGCCCAGTGGTACGGTGGCGCTCACCCGGCGCCCGCGTGGCTGGAAAAATTCGTGTATGGCCTACCGGAGCGCAACCGCGACGCCCTGCGCGGCGCGCATTATGCGAGCGGCGTCGGCTGCAACGCGACGGCGGTGAACCTGGCGCTGTGGCCGCTGGTGAACGCCGGGCTGCTGAGCAGTGCCTTTGCGGAACTTAAAGTTGGCTCTTCGGAGAGTGGCGCGGAGAGTTCGGCGAGCAGCCATCATCCGGTACGTAGCGGGGCCGTGCGCGCGTACAAGGCGACCGGCCACCGTCACACGGCGGAGGTGCAGCAAATCCTCGGCGATGGTGTGCCGGTGCGCTTTTCGGTGACGGCTATCGAGATGGTGCGCGGGGTGCATCTGCTGGCGCACTGCACATTAACCGAGCCAGTCGAGGATAAGACGCTGTGGAAGACGTACCGGCTGGCCTACAAGAAGGAGCCGTTCATTAGGTTGGTGAGCAGCAAAACCGGCCTGCATCGCCTGCCGGAGCCGCGCATCGTCGCGGGGACGAACTTCTGCGACATCGGCTTCGAACTCGATGAGCACGACCCGCAACATGTGGTTATCGTGGCTGCGATCGATAATCTCGGCAAGGGGGCGGCAGGGAGCGCCGTCCAGTGTATGAATATTATGCTCGACTACGACGAAAATTCAGGACTGCAACACCTGGGGGTTTATCCATAATGACTGCACCAACCACATGGGCCGACGCGCCCATCGAAGAACAGACGGCCATCGACCTCGGCGATGTGCTCGTCGTGAAGCTGGGTGGCGGCGCGGGCCTTGATATCGAGGCAAGCTGCGACGACCTGGCCGCGATTGCGGCCCACCGCCCGCTGGTGGTCGCCCACGGCGTGAGCGAAGAGGCCGACCGCCTCGCTGCCGAGCGCGGCGTCCCAGCGCAGACGCTTACCTCACCGTCGGGCCATAGTTCGCGCTACACCGACCCGGCCACCCGCGAAATTTTCGTGGAGGCGGCGGGCAACGTCAACGAGACGATTGTGAGCGCGCTGCGCGCCCGTGGCATCGACGCGGTGCCGGTTTTCGGCAGCATCGGCGGCGAGCGCAAGCGGGCCATCCGCGCGGTGGTAAACGGGCGTGTGCGCGTCGTCCGCGACGACTACAGCGGCAGCATCACAGGCGTGGACGCAATGGAAATCCTCGATGTGCTGGAAAACGGCGGCGTGCCGGTGCTTCCGCCGATGGCCCACAGCGACGCCGACGGCGCGCTGAACATCGATGGCGACCGGGGCGCGGCGGCGGTCGCGGGGGCGCTTGGCGCGGCAGAACTGGTCATTCTCAGCAATGTGCGCGGCCTCTACCGCGACTTCCCCAACGAGGACAGCTTCGTCAGCGAGGTGGACTACGCGACCCTCGACACGGCCCTCAACACCTGGGCGCAGGGCCGCATGAAACGCAAGGTGCTCGGCGCGCAGGAAGCGCTCGACGGCGGCGTGAACCGCGTGGTGATAAGCGATGGCCGCGTAGAAAACCCGCTGCAAAACGCCCTCAACGGGGCCGGGACGGCTTTCATCCGATGATCGCCGATAGACCGACCATCACGGGAATCGAGGACGCGCATACGAGCGGCGTTTACCCCAAGCGACCGCTCACGCTGGTGCGGGGCGAGGGCTGCACGCTCTACGATGACGCGGGCACCCCCTACCTCGATGCGGCAAGCGGGCAGGGCGTCGCGCTGTTGGGGCATGGGCATCCCGCTGTCGCGGAGGCGGTGACGGCACAGGCCCAGACGATGATTACCTGCCCGGAGATTTTCTACAACGACCGGCGTGCAGAACTCTACACCGAACTGCTGCGGATTCTGCCGCCGGGGCTGGTGCGTTTTTTCCTGTGCAACAGCGGCGCGGAGGCGGTCGAAGGCGCGCTGAAGGTCGCGCGGCTGCTGACCGAACGCACCGGGTTCGTCGCGACGATGCGCGGCTTCCACGGGCGCACGATGGGCGCGCTTTCGCTGACGTGGAACCCGAAGTATCGCAAGGCCTTCAAGGGCTGGACAGTCGATGACGATGTGACGCACATCAGTTACAACGACCTCGACGCCGCCGCCAAGGCCATCACCGAAAACACGGCAGCCGTCGTTATCGAGGCGGTGCAGGGCGAGGGCGGCGTCTACCCTGCCGACATCGACTATCTGCGCGGCTTGCGCGACCTGTGCCGCGAGCGCGGCGCGCTGCTGGTTGTCGATGAGATACAGGCCGGGCTGGGCCGTACGGGCCGCTGGTTCGGCTTCGAGCACGCGGGCATCATCCCCGATGTGGTCACGCTGGGCAAGGGCCTCGCGGGCGGCGTGCCGATGGGTGCGGTCGTGTGGCGCGGCGACCAAATCCCACGCGGCAGCCACGGTAGCACCTTCGGCGGCAACCCGCTGAGCAGTGCAGCCGCTATCGCGACGTTGCGCGCGCTGCGAGACGAAGACCTCGTTGCGAACGCAGCAGCGCAGGGCGAGTTCATCATGGGCAGTTTGCGCGAAATGCACCTCGACCCAGTGCGCGAGGTGCGCGGGCGCGGCTTGCTTATCGGCCTGGAACTGCGCGGGCGCGTGACGCCGGTTCTCAAGGATTTGCAGGCGCGCGGTGTGATTGCACTCCCGGCAGGCTTGAATGTGCTACGCCTGTTGCCACCGCTGATTATCACCCGCGAGGAAGCACAACGCCTCGTGGAGACGGTCGCGGCCTCGCTGACCGAGGCATCCTAAAAAGATGACGTTGCGGGGGATCGTGTCGCGCGCCCTGGTGGTGCTCGCCTCGGTGGTGCTGGGGCTGGGTGCCATGGAGTTGCTCGTCCGTGTCGTCGGTGAGTGGGACGACAGTGGGCAGTTTTATTTTCGTGGCGCGCGGGTGAGGCCGTACGTCATCCCATTCGATGCGATTAGCGCCGCCATCGACGACTACAACGCCCGCAGCGACGAATCGCGCTATCAGTATGATGCAATGCTCGGCTGGCGCTACCCGGCGAACTTCAGCCGAGAAGAGGGGGACTTGACGACGAACAGCGCCCGACTGCGTGCCGCGCGCGATTACCCCCTCGTACCCGCCGATGACACGGTGCGCGTCGCGCTTTTCGGCGACTCGTTCGTCGCGGGCGGCGAGGTCGACGATGATGAGACGTGGGCCGTCGCGCTCGAAACGGCGCTGGCAAATGCGGGTATCCGCGCGGAGGTGCTCAACTTCGGTGTGGATGGCTACGGCACCGACCAGGCAAACCTATTGTGGCAATCCACCGAGTACGAGGTCGATATGGTGTTGTTTGGTTTGCAGCCGTCGAACATTGGCCGCAATGTGAATGTGTTTCGCCCGGTGCTCTCGCCGACAACGAACGTGCCGTTTTCGAAGCCGCGCTACGTGCTCGATGAGGGCGACCTGCGCGTTATCAACCAACCGACTGTGCCACCCGACGAAGTCATCGAAACGCTACGACAATTCCCGAACCACGACCTCGCCCCCTACGAGACGTACGACCAACCCGCGCGGTTCATCGAGCGATTCAAGCTGGTGGGCGTTGTCCAATCTGCGACGAACCCCAGCCGAGGCCCCCTCGCAGGGGTGGCC
>CAYSVE010000547.1:0-4306 GCA_964434365.1 uncultured Anaerolineaceae bacterium
AGGCTGATGTGTACTGCCGCGATGCTGCTGTAGCCGTCGATATGGCGAAGAAGCATCTGGAGATTCGGAAGGGCGCATGAAAACTACAATCCACGACCTACTCACCCAGGAAGGCCCGGTCATCCTCGATGGGGCGACGGGCACTATGTTCTTTGAGCTAGGCTTGCAACATGGCGATTCCCCGGAATTATGGAACATCGAGGAACCAGAGAAGGTCAAGGCTGTGCATCAGGGTTATGTCGATGCCGGTTCGCAGATCATTCTCACGAATACGTTCGGTTGCAACGAGAAGCGCCTGGAACTGCATAACCTGTCCGACCGCGTAAGCGAACTGAATATCGCTGCGACCAGGCTGGCCCGCGAAGTTGCCGATGCTGCGCCAAAGCCCGTTGTGGTCGCAGGTGATATTGGTCCATCGGGCAGCATTCTCTTCCCATATGGCGATCTCGAATTCGACGATGCGGTGGCGGTTTTCGCCGCACAGGCCAGCGCCCTGGCCGAGGGTGGTGTCGATATGTTCTGGATCGAGACGATGAGCGACCTCGAAGAAGTGCGGGCCGCCGTCGAAGGTTGCCGGAAAGCCGCACCGGAGATGCCAATCGCGGCCACGATGACCTTCGATACCAATGGCCGCACGATGTTCGGTGTGAAGCCGGAGCAGGCTGTCGAGGCGCTGAAGGAATTCAACGTGGTGGCGCTGGGTGGTAACTGCGGCAACGGCACTGCCGAAATCGAAGGAGTGATCGAAAAGATGCACGCTGCCGACGCCAATGTGACGCTCATCGCCAAGTCGAACGCAGGGATTCCGCAGCTTGTGAAGGGCGTAGCGGTCTATGATGCGACGCCCGATGATATGGCCGATTACGCGCGTACGGTGCAAGGCCACGGCGCGAAGATCATCGGTGCGTGCTGTGGAAGTACACCTGCGCACATCCGCGCGATTGTTTCTGCGCTAATGCAACCGACTACCGAATAATGGGCGTTCTGCTGGTGGCCTGTGGGGCGCTGGCCCGCGAACTCATCGCCCTCCGAGAAAAACACGGCTGGGACGCGCAAATTTTGGCCGTCCCGGCCCTGCTACACAACCGCCCCGAGAAAATACCCACAGCGGTAAAAGCGCGCATCGAGGCGGCCCACGAGGAGCAACCATTCGAGCGTGTGTTGGTTGTGTACGGCGATTGCGGCACGGGGGGCATGCTCGACCGCATGTTGGAAGACGTGCAGGTGGAGCGCATCGAGGGGCCACACTGCTACGAACAATACGCGGGGATCGACGTGTTCGATGCGATGATGGACGAGGAACTCGGGACATTTTTCCTCACCGACTACATGGTGCAATCGTTCGATCATCTGGTCATCGAAGGGCTAGGGCTAGATCGCTACCCGGACCTGTACGAAATGTATTTCGGACACTACACGCGGGTCGTGTATTTGCAACAACGTGATGACCCCGCCTTGCTGGAGAAAGCACAGCATGCCGCCGAACAGCTTAAGTTGCCGTTGACGGTACACTTCACAGGCTACGGTTTGCTAGAGCAACGCCTCATCGAAAAACTGAACTTGATATAAGGACGCTTTATGTACACAGAAATTAGCTCCAAAACGAAGACGGTGCGCATTGGCCCCGATTTGCCGTTTGTGATTATCGGTGAGCGGATTAATCCCACTGGGCGTAAGAAGCTAGCAGCAGAAATGGCCGCTGGCGATTACTCGCGCGTCGAGGCAGATGCCATCAAACAGGTTGAAGCCGGGGCGCAAATGCTCGATGTGAATGCGGGTATTCCGTTGGCCGATGAACCCGCCATCCTCGCAGAAGCGGTTCAACTCGTGCAGCGCATCACCGACGTGCCGCTTTCTATCGACTCGTCGATCGTCGAAGCGCTTGAGCGGGGCCTCTCGGTATATGAGGGTAAACCGCTGGTCAATTCGGTTACCGGCGAGGACGAACGCCTCGAAGTGGTGCTGCCGCTCGTGAAAAAGTACAACGCCGCCGTCATCGGCATCAGTAACGATGAAACTGGCATTTCGGAAGACCCCGACGAGCGCTTCGAAGTCGCCAAGAAGATCGTCCAGCGTGCGGCAGATTACGGCATCCCTGCCGAAGATGTCATTATCGACCCGTTGGCGATGCCCATCGGTGCCGTGCAGATGGCCGGGCGCAGCCTGTTTCGCATCGTACGCCGCTGCCGCGAGGAACTCGGCGTGAACACCACATGCGGTGCGAGCAATATTTCCTTCGGTATGCCAGGGCGTCCTAAGCTCAACGGTACGTTCATGTCGATGGTGATTGCTGCCGGGATGACCTGCGCGATCACAAACCCAATCGAGGAAGAAATTTTGATGAGCATCCGGGCTGCCGATACACTGATGGGCAATGACCCCAACTGCGAACGCTGGCTTATGGCGAATCGTGACGGGGCCGATAAGTCCGATCGTCGCGCGGAACGCAAGGCGCGCCGCGCACGTCAGCAAAACGGAGGCAGTTGATGGGAAGAAGACGCGAACGTCGGCGCGGTGGCCGCGGGGAGGCAAACGAGACTGTTCAGAAGATCGTGCAGCCCGTCCACAAGCTGCCGATTTATGACCTGCTAGACGATGCCGGTGTGCAGAAGATTCACGATACCTCGATGGCAATACTCTCCGAAGTGGGCATCGCCTTTTACGATGACGAAGCACTCGAAATTTTGCGCGAGCATGGCGTTCGTGTAGAAGGTGATATGGTCTACTTCACCGAAGATCAGGTGATGCAGTGGGTACGAAAGGCCCCGGCGCAGTTCACGCAGATCGCGCGCAACCCAGCGAACAACCTAATCATCGGCGGTGAGTATATCACGTTTGTGCCAGGTTACGGCCCGCCATTCGTGTACGATATGGACCAGGGGCGGCGCAAGGCAACACTGGAGGACTTTCAGAACTTCGTGAAGCTCGCCTACATGAACCCGTACCTGCACAGCACGGGTGGTACGGTCGTCGAACCGAATGATGAACCAACCCATACGCGGCACCTCGATATGGTTTACACGCACATCAAGTATGGTGATAAGGCGTTCATGGGGTCGGTCACGAGTGGTGAGAATGCTGCCGACAGCGTCCGCCTGGTGGAAATGCTATTCGGCGAGGACGCCATCCGCGAGAACCCGGCGCTGGTGTCGCTCATCAACATCAGCAGCCCCCGCCGCTTAGACGACCGAATGCTGGGTGCTCTGAAGGTCTATGCCCGGTCGAAACAGGCGATGATCATCGCGCCGTTTATCCTGTCTGGGGCGATGTCTCCGGCGTCGGTGGCTGGCACGCTTGTTCAGGCAAATGCGGAGGTCCTCGCTGGTATCGCCTTTTCGCAGATGATCCAGCCGGAAACACCCGTGATTTATGGCACGTTCCAGACTACGGTGGACATGAAAAGCGGTGCACCGGTTCTTGGTGCCCCAGAGAGCCAGCAGACCCTATTTCTCAGCGCTCAGATGGCGCGCCACTACAACCTACCATTTCGAAGTGGTGGCACCCTCGCTAGCTCGAAGATCGCCGACGCGCAGGCTGCTTACGAGTCTGCGATGACGATGCAGGCTAGCGTCACCGGGCGCGTGAATTATGTGCTTCACTCGGCAGGGTGGCTAGAGGGTGGCCTCACCACGGGCTACGAAAAGTTTGTGCTAGATTGCGAAATGCTCGGCATGTTGCACAAGCTCATGCAGCCCATCGACCTCAGCGAGGAAGGGTTGGCGATGGAGAGCATTCGTACGGTTGAACCCGGTGGGCATCACCTGGGCACCGATCACACGATGCGCAACATGCGGACGGCCTTCTACAGCGCGGAGCTATTCGACTACAACTCCGCTGAACAGTGGGAGGCCGAGGGTTCACAGGACGCGATGCAGCGTGCTAACCTGAAATATAAGGCAATGTTAAAGGGATACCAGCAGCCAGCACTCGATGAGGCAGTGGACAGTGCGCTGATGGAATTCATTGCGAAGCGAAAGCAGGAAATAGAACCAAGTTACTAGGGGGCTTATTGTGGAGAGCAATGCAAGACTCGTAATTGTTGGGGCCGGAATCGTGGGCTGTAGTGTGGCCTACCACCTGGCGAAAAAGGGGTGGAAGGACATCATCGTCATCGACAAGGGGCCGCTGTACGAAACGGGCGGGTCCACGTCGCATGCGCCGGGGTTGGTCTTCCAGACAAATTCGTCGAAGATGATGACCGAGATGGCGAAGTACACAGTGAGCCTCCTCGATGGCCTGGAGTGGGAGGGGAAGCCGTGCTGGTACCCCACCGGCGGCATCGAAGTGGCCTACACCGACGCCCGCT
>CAYSVE010000548.1:0-4304 GCA_964434365.1 uncultured Anaerolineaceae bacterium
GGACGGGGACTACGGTGTGGTGGAGAGCATCGTCATGGTAGATGAGACGCGCAAGGTCAGGTCGGCCATGGCGAGGTTGGTGCCGATGCCGGTATACGTCACATAGACGAGGTTCGGGCGGCCAAGCAGGTCGCCGAGGGCGCGCACACCCCACACGCCAACCGCACTCAGCGTAAACAGCGGGACGATGAGCAAGCGCGCGAGGGTGAACATCAGTCGAAGGCCATACCGGCCCACGCAGCCAGCCGAGGCCGCAGGCCGCTGTAGCGCTCCGCAACTTTGTTATTGCCCACAGCGATGGCAATCGCCTGCGTGCTGCCGACCGTCACCACGAGTTTGCGCGCGCGGGTGATGGCTGTGTACAACAAATTTCGCTGGAGCATCATGTAATGCTGGTTCAGCAGCGGCAGCACCACCACGGGGTACTCGCTGCCCTGGCTGCGGTGCGTGCTGATGCAGTACGCGAGCACGACTTGATCCAACTCGCTGAACTTGTAATCGACGAGGCGGTCGTCGATCATCGCCGTGAGCACGCCCTCGTTGTCATCGATGCTGTAGATGCGCCCGGCGTCGCCGTTGTAGACGTTTTTGTCGTAGTTGTTGCGCGTTTGCATAATTTTGTCGCCCGCACGGAACACCTGCCCGTCGCGCTTGACTTCGGCCTTGCTGCCCCGGTTCGGGTTGAGTTCGGCCTGTAGCGCGCGGTTGAGCGCATGGACGCCCGCCAGCCCGCGATACATCGGCGCGAGCACCTGCACCTCATCCACCGGGTCGAAGCCCGGGCGGCCATCGAGGTGTTTCTGCACGGCAGGCAGCCGTTTGCCGATCTCCGGCAGGCGGTTCTTCACGATGTCGACGGTCATGGTGGCGGCGTCGCCTGCGTCCTCTTTGCGGAAGAAGAAGAAATCGCTGGACTCGTTTTTGAGGTAGGGCATCTCGCCGTTGTTGACGCGGTGCGCGTTCGTGACGATGTGGCTGTCGTCGGCCTCGCGGTGAATTTGCGTCAGCCGGGTGACCTGCGCCACACCACTATCAATGATGTCGCGCAGCACGTTGCCCGCGCCCACGCTCGGCAACTGGTCGATGTCGCCGACGAGCATGAGGTGTGCTCTGGCGGGCAGGGCCTTCAACAGGTTGTAAAACAGAATCAGGTCCAGCATGGAGGTTTCGTCGCACACCACGAAATCCACATCGAGCGGCTGGTGTTGATCGTGCAGAAACTCGAAGCCGTCGTAACCCAGCAGCCGGTGAATCGTGTAGGCCGGTTGGCCCGTCGCCTCACTCAGCCGCTTGGCGGCACGTCCGGTCGGCGCGCACAGGGCGACCGTCACGTCGTCGAGTGTGTTCAGCAAATCGATGACCATGCGGAGTGTGGTCGTCTTCCCGGTGCCGGGGCCGCCCGTGAGCACCGAGACTTTGTTCTGCACCGCTTTGACGACCGCGCCCTTTTGCTGGGCAGTGAGTTCCACGTCGCTTAGTTCCATTAGCCCGTCTACGCGCTCGTCGGCGTCGTTGCACAGGTCGGCGCGCTGCGAGGCCAACGTGATGAGCAATTTCGTTGCGCCCACCTCCGACTTGTAATAGCGCGGGAGGTAAATCGCCTCGGTTTTGCCCTCGTACTCATCGACGACGATGGCCTCGGTGAACAGCGCTTCCTCGGCGAGGCTGCGGTCGATAACGGCGTTGAACAAAAACTCGTCGTGGAAGCCGAGCAATTCGCTGGTCGTTTGCACGAGGTGGTCGCGCGGGGCGTAGGTGTGGCCCTCCGTCGCGAGCCGGTCCAGCGCAAATTTGACACCCGCTGCGGCGCGTTCGGCACTGTCCTCCTTCACGCCCATCTCCTGCGCGACGCTGTCCGCCTTCAAAAAGCCGATGCCGAAAATGTCGTCGGCGAGGCGGTAGGGGTTTTCGCGCACCTTCTCGACCGTGTCCTCGCCGTACTCGTCGTAGATGCGGCGGGCGAAGCGGGCGCTCACGCCGTAGGTTTGCAGGAAGATGGTGATCTCGCGTTCTTCCTGGGTGTGTTTGTGCTCGTCCTGCCACGCGCGGATGAGGTTCTCGGCCAATTTGTTGCTCAGGCCCATCACCTCGTGGACGCGCTCCGGCTCGCGGTTGAGCACGTCGAGGGTGCGCTCCTGAAATTCATCGACGACTTTTTGTGCGGTCTTCGGGCCGACGCCGCTCAGGCTCTCAAGGTACGCTTTGATGCCACGCTTTTCGGTGGGGAGCACGGTTTTCATCATCTCTGCGCGGAACTGAAGACCCCACTTGGGGTCCTCTTTATAGGTGCCGTGGAACTCTGCCAGTTCACCGACGTTGAGCTGCGGCATCACGCCGACGACGGCCATGGTGCGGTCACGCGCGAGCACGCCCTCCGGCAGGTCGGCGGTTTTCGTCGGCTTGATCTTCAGCACGCTGTAGCCGGTTTCGTCGTTGAAGTACGTGACGCGCTCTACGGTGCCAGTGACGGTATGGGGGTAAAAGTCTTTTGCTTCGAACATGGGTTCATTTTACCAGATGTGGGGCTGAGGATGGACCATAAAACACATTGGGCTGGCCAACCTTCCCCGCAAGCTCACTCCGAAGTTGAGCCGCTTCCGAATCGATAGTATCTCTCGCCCGACGCTTTCATTCGGCGAATGGCTTGAGCATTACGTGCGCGCTGCCGCCTCGATTCTTCATTAAGTTTGGCAAGTTGGCGGCGCAGCACTCGGTGCGGCGTGTGCTTGTGCCGCAATAGATGTATCGGCCACATGAGTAGCGTCATATTTCTATACCTCACCCGCCCGTGGCGAGGCCGTGCTTATGCGCCCAGTGGCTCATATTCTCCCGGTTGATGGTCGCGGCCATCAGCTCGGGGAAGAGGTCTGGGGTACAGGCAAACGACGGAATGCCCATCGACGCGAAGCGCGCGGCGAGGTCGTGGTCGTAGCCGGGGGCACCGCTATCGCTGAGCGCAAGCAGCGTCACGAATTGCACGCCGCTCTCGACGATTTCGTGGGCGCGGTTCAGCAACTCGTCGCGGCTACCGCCCTCGAACAGGTCCGTGATAAGGATGAACGTCGTATCCAGCGGGCGCGAGATGATCGACTGGCAGTAGCGCAGCGCCTTGGCGATGTCGGTGCCGCCGCCGAGGTACGCCCCGAACAACACATCCACCGGGTCTTGTAGCTGCGGGGTGATGTCCACCACCGAGGTATCGAACAGCACCATCTGCGTGTGGACGGCGGGCAGCGACGCCAACACCGCCCCGAACACACTCGCATACACCAACGACTGCGCCATCGAGCCAGATTGGTCGATGCAGATGACGATCTCGTGCTTCATGGCGCTGCGCTTGCGCCCATACCCGATGAGTGACTCGGGTATCACCGTGCCGAGTTCCTCCTGGTAGTGCTTGAGGTTGGCGTAAATCGTCCGGTGCCAGTTGATGTCGGCAAGTTTGGGGTTGCGCGTGCGGTTCGCGCGGTTGAGCGCACCTCGCACTGCCTCGCGCATCGGGTTTTCCAGGCGTTTCATCAAATCCTCGACGACCTTGCGCACCAATATCCGCGCGGAGGCCTTGGTTTCGGTGGGCACGGCGTCCTTCAGCGCCAGCAAGCTGGAAACCAGCGACACGTCTGGCTCGATTTGCTCGATGATGTCCGGTTCGCTGAGCAGGTTGCCCAGGCCAATTTTTTCGATGGCATCGGCCTGCATCACCTGCACCACGCTATCCGGGAAGTAATCGCGGATGTCGCCCAGCCAGCGTGTGACCGTCGGCGCGCTGTCGTCGAGGCTACCGTGGCGACCCTGACCTTCGTTTTCGCCGTCGCCGTTGCCGTCCCCCTGCCCCGGGTGGCCCCCCCTGCCCAGTTTCATGCGCATACCCCGCTTGCCGACGGTCGCCATGCCCGCGCCCTCGCCACCGCCACGGCCATAGAGCGCCGTCAACGCCTGGTCGATGCCCTTATCGCGCTCGTTCAGTTTGCTATCGACGCCTGCACCCAGCATCAAGCGCCAGCGGCGTAGACGTTCCACTTCACTAATCGACATCGGCGGTCTCCTCCTCATCATCGTGGATGTCGTCGGTTTCGTCTTGGGCGGCTGGGCCCGGTTGCAGGCCCAGCAAATTCGCAATCGAGGGCAGCAACGGCACATCTTCGAAGTCGTCGTCGGTGGCGGCGAGTACTGTGTCGAACCGGAACTGGCTCACCACCGCGCCGATTTTGCGCACCTCGGCTGCGGTAAACGATGCGAACGTGCGGCGCATCAGCGGCAGCAGGGCCTCGAAGTCGGTGGCGGAGAGGGTTTGCACCCACCGG
>CAYSVE010000549.1:0-4302 GCA_964434365.1 uncultured Anaerolineaceae bacterium
TGGGTATGGCCGCCGGGCATGGTCAGCGTGGTCGGGTTGCCCGCGCCGTCGTAGGCGAACGAGGTCACTTGACCGTTCGCATCGGTCATTGACAGCAAGTTGCCCCACGAATCGTAGGCGTTCCTCGTGGTGTTGCCGATGTGTGGCTGGCTGCTGAGCGCCATCCTCACCACGCAGGCGATCCAATCGGCAGCGAGTGGTTTTGCGGACGATGTTGTCGCCAATCGGCTAGATTTGCTGCGGTTGGCCGCCTGCGACGACGCGAAGTTGCTGGGGGCCAAGCTCGCGGTGGCGCGCGCGCGTGTGGTGGCTCACATCGATCACAATGATTTTGCAACCCGTCGCCCTGGTTTGGTTTGTGGGGCTGGTAGGGTTGGTCGTTTTTGTGGGGCCACTGTTTCCACAAGAAGCGGTGCCTGCGGCGTGGACAGTGCCGTGGCTACTGGCATTGCTGGCAGTGATCCCGGCGTGGGCGCTGGGTCCACTGTGGCGCATGAAGATGCTCACGGCGGCGGGGTTGGCGCTTGCCGCACGGGCACGCGACCGCGAAAACAGCTCGATGCTGGCCGGGGCCGTGGATTTCGGCTTTACGATTTTGCAAGCCCTGGTGTTTGCCTTCGTAATGATGGGCTTCGTCGTGACGGGCTTTAAAGCGGTGGAACTCGGCCACGATATGCGCTGGTGGGCACTGCTGATATGGCCTGCGGCGGTGGTTGCGCTGGCGTGGGTTCCGCGCGTAGTGTACGTACGGCAGCAACGGCGCTTCGAGCAGTTAGCCCTGAAGTGGATGACACGAGACTAGATCATAAGGACACTATGCAGACAACGACACACATGGAAACTCGACCGATCCTATGGGGCTTGCTGAGGCTCCCGGTGCACCCCATCTACGAGCGGGATATGCGCTTTGGGGGCAACATCAGCCACGACCTGCCGCGTACCCTGCGCCGCGCGATCTTCTTTGTCTTTTGTGCGTTTCTGGTGAGCGTGACGTTCATCACCGTGATAAGTTTGTTTTTTACGGGCACACCCCGCCTCGCCGAAGCAATCTTCGGTGCGTTTTACGCCACGGTGATGTTCGTCTTCCCGGTGCTGGCGCTCGCATTCGGGCAAATGCTCAACGTGATTGCGCTCGCAAGTTCGGTCAACATCATCACCGAGGAGGCGAGCGCCCACCGTTGGGATCTGCTGCGGCTTGCGGCAGGCGACGAGCAACGGTTACTCACCGCGAAGCTGGGGCTGGCCCGCGCGCGCGCGTGGCGCGTCACGGCGATGTGCCTGGTGTTGCAGCCCTTCAAGCTGGCGCTGCTCGTACCGACGACTTTTTACAGCATCGTCGAGACTCCGTTTCGGCAGGCCGTGCCAGCGAACTGGTTCTTCCCGTGGTTGATCGTGCTCTTGATGGTGTTCCCCGCGTTTATGCTGGGGCCAATTTGGCGGATGAAGCTGCTCACGGCGATGGGCCTCGCGATCAGCGCACGCACCACCGACCAGACGATGGGTACGCTCGCGGCGGTGGGGGTGGCGCTGGGGTTTGTGCTGGCGCAGTTGACCCTCGTGTTTGGGGCGCTCAGCCTCGCAACGACGCTCAGCACACTCGTCATCCCCGCCGAGGCCGACTTCCGCTGGCGGATGCTCGTCTACTGGCCGTTGGTGCTAACGACCCTCTCGTGGCTGCCGTTTTTCGTGTATGGCGGGTTACAACGTGCCTTCGAACGCATGGCCGCGAATCGCATCGAACGGGGGGCCTAAAATGAGCGTACAAACCGAGATCGAAACGCGCCCGGTGCTATGGGGCGCGCTGCGCCTGCCCGTGCATCCCATCTACGAGCGCGATATGCGAAACGTATGGGGCCTGCGCAAGGGCATCTGGCGCTATACACTGGTCGTCCACGGCATCGTGTTGTTGGTGTTTGGGGGCCTCGTTGGGCTTGGGGTGTGGGTCAGCTACCTGGACTTTCAGAGCTACAGCGTGTCGACCCCCTGGTGGGAGGCATTGGCCTTGATGCTTAGCGTTGGCATCTACGGGCTGCTGCTCGTCATCGGCCTTGCCGATCTCATTTTCGAAATCGCCGCGCTGGTGCTCTCCGTCAATTTAGTGAATCGCGAACTGGTCGCCGGGCGTTTGGACCTGCTGCGGCTGGCGGCTGGCTCGGAGAAAACGCTAATCGCCGCGAAGTATGGGCTGGCCCGCGCGCGCAGTTGGCGCTTTTTAGCGGTGGGGCTGGCCCTGCGTGGCATCGTGGTGGTGTTGCTAATCGTTGCCGGCGTTGCATCGTTTATTGGGGTCATCATCGCGGGCGAGGAAATTGGCTTTCGTTTCATCGACTGGTGGCTGTGGATCATCGCGGTGGTCGTGTCGGTGGGGGTGCTGTACATCGAGCCGTTCTGGCGTATGGATATGCTCACATCGTTGGGCCTCACGCTCAGCGCGCGCATTCGGCAGCACAACACGGCGATACTGGCGGCACTCGGCAGTTGGCTGGGGCTGGGTGTGCTCCGGCAGACGGCCCTCTCGTGTTTGTCGGCCCCGTTCATCGCCGTCAGCATCATCTTCACCGAGGCGCTTTCCGATGTCGACACCGCCACCGCCGAGCGAATCTACGAGTTTTTACTCTTCTACGGCTTCCCAGCCCTTATCCTCATAATCACGGCGCTCACCTATGGCTTCTACTGGCTGATGCGCCGCTGGTTCCTCGGCAGTGCCGCGACGTACCTGCAAAAGCGTGATCCGGTTACCGAGGCGTAAATCGACTTTAGGAGAGGACGAGAGATGCTGCTGAATCGGGTATTTGGTGTGCAAGATAACCCGCTGTTCCAACTACACATGCGGCGGGTGCGTTGGTGGCAGGGTGTGCAGTCGCTGCGCCCCTACACCCTGCGAGTGATGGCATGGGTCGTGCTGGCGTTGCTCACGCTGTGGGTGGGGTTCATCGCGTATAACTATTTTACACTCGCTACCTCGCGGCTTTTCGCGAGCTACGTCTCCATCATAGAGGGCAGCTTCGTCGTGTTGCTGTGGGGCGGTGCCTTCGCTATTAGCCTCAGCTTTTTGCTGGATTTCGTGGTGTTCGCTGTCGCTGTGAACGGCATCCACGGCGAGCGCACGGCGGGCCGCTGGGATCTGCTGCGCCTGACAACGCTGCCGATGACCGCCCTCGTGGAAAGCAAACACGCCGTCACGCAGATGCGCTGCTGGCGCGCGACCTTCGTCGTGGTGGGGGTGCGGCTGGCAATCGTGTTGGCGCTACTCTTGCAGCTTTTCGTGCTGTACCCCGCCCTTGAGGAGGCGTACTTCTTCCGCGACTTCTGGGATGGATTTTTCCGGGAGCCGTACCTGTTTACCGTGATTGGGCTGGCGCTAATCGTCACCGGGCTGACGTACATCATCGAGCCGTTCTGGCGGATGCGCGCTGTGACGGCGCTTACGCTTGGCCTCAGTGCGCAGGTGGGCCGCCTCTCGACGGCGGTCGCGCTGGGCTTCCCGCTGTTGCTCGCTACCTGGATTTCGCAAGCCGCCATTGTATTCGGGGTGGGCTGGTTGATGATCTACTTCGGCCAAAACGTCTACGATGAGTACGCGGTGATCACCCTCATTTTCATCTGGTGTGTGGCGGTGGTGGGCATCATCTACGGCTACTACCGCCTGATGGCGCACTGGTCGCTGGGGTGGGCGCGTCGGCGCGCCGCTAAGGCAGACTAGCCATGACCCGGTTCGCGGCGTTTAATCCGTACCTGTCGGGCGTTAACCAAACGCACCTCGCCTACGCGCTGCGCGGCATAAGCTGGGCGCGCACCCGCCAAAAGATGACCCGCTACAGTTCGGCGGTGCTGGTGGGCATGGCAGCGCTGACGTTCTTCTCTGCGTGGCTTTTCCCAGCCGTGTTCGCGGTGCTTGCCGCTGCCGGGTTGTTGCTCTTCCTCGCCGTCGATTTTGCGTGTGTCTTGTTCGCGGTGATGTGGCTACGGGCCGAACGCACCGATGGCCGCTTGGAAATCATCCGCACAAGCGCGATGAACCCGGAAACCTACGTGGCCCAGCAGCTCACCCTCACACGGATACGCGCGTGGCGCTTCCTCATGGTGATGATGGGGCTGCGCGTGGGTGTGGCGGTCGGCGTGGTGGGGTCGGTGCTGCTGACGCTGTCCGGCTACTTCTCGCCGTCCGATGCTGGGGCGGCCTTTTTCGGCGCGCTCATCTTCGGGCCGATGTGGCTTTGGGAGCCATTCTGGCGCTTCGGTATGATGACCGCGATGGGCGTCGAAATCGCGGCGAAGCGCCCCGGCGATGGGGTGTGGGTG
>CAYSVE010000550.1:0-4298 GCA_964434365.1 uncultured Anaerolineaceae bacterium
GGATGTCGATATTTAGTATGCGATGTTCAACAATGCCTCGGTGAGTGCCTCGCGGAGTGGCAAACGTTCGTTCGGGTCGTAAGGGATGATCTGGGCGTTATCGGGTGGGGCGCTGCTGGCATTGTAATAGGTGCTGTAGTCCTTGCGGATGAGCTTGTGATACGCCTCCGGGTTGTACAACGTCGCACTAAACGTCATCTGCTTGCGCCCGATGAGTACATTTTCAGCTTGCGCCCATGCCCCCACCAACCATAACGTTTGATACCCGCTGAAGCCCTTCAGCCGATACCATATAACGACGCCCACCCAATCGTCGCCCCGAACCGTGCGTGGGCCATAAGCCAGGACGGCATCCGGCGCATGGTCGCGCACTACTTCCAGGGCGCGCCAGGCATCGAGGCTATTTAGTAGCGCAGCAAGCGACTTGTGTACGGCAGACGCTTTACGCTCGCGTTTGCTAGCCTCAAGTTGCCGCTTGATGTCGTCGTAGCGCGTCATGACGCGTTATTTTCTACTTCCATAATCGCCTCGACTGGCGTACTGCCGCCGAACATCACCCGCAGAATGCCCGGCATGTAGCGGTCCATCGTTTGCACTGCCGGGTACAGGGCTGTGCGGATCATCGGTGCGGCGAGTGTTGTGCCATCGAAATCGAGGCTGCTCTTGTAGCGAATTTCCCCGTCGCTGTAGTCCATCTCGAAGTTGCCAATGCGGAGTCCGTAGTTCGCACGGGTGAGGAACTCGGCAAGCGCGGCTCGGGAATGCTCGGGGGTTTTCACCGGCGCAATAGCGTAGATCAGCAACTGTTCGAGGTCTACACGCATGTAGGCGTAACAGTTGAGATGCGCGTTCTTGCCTGCATATTGCATGGAATACACATATGGGTCACCCAGGCGCGTGGGATGCCAGTTGTCCTCCACGAGGTAATCATACAGTGTATCGAAGGCGTTGAGGCCGTTCGGGGTGGGCTGGCGTTTGTCTTCGTCGGAGTCGGATGGATTTGGTTTTTCGTCGGTCATCGGATCATTTCGTTAGCGTGTCTATCAATGCCATTTTACACGGTTGGGCTGCTTTGCGTATACTTGGGTTGACCTGAAGCGCAAAGGGTAATTCATGCTTTCGACAACAGAAATGCCGCGCTGGCAGCAAACGATTGTGTTGCTCATCGTCTTTTGCCTGAGCTTTGCGGGGGCGGCCCGCTTTTTGCCCGTCATCGGCGACATCGACTGGCGGATGTTTAGCCAGGGGTTGCGCTACCAATTAGCGTTCGAGAATCCGTACTTCCTCACCGGCGAAGGGTTAGATACCTACGAGTTCTACTATCCGCCGTGGGCCGTGGTGTTTTTGTGGCCCATTGCGAACTTCCCCGCCTCGTGGATTCTGGGCCTCGATGTGGCGCTGTGGCTGGTCTTCATCATGGCGATGGGACGCCCACCTGCGTTGCTGCTGGTGCTGCACCCCATGTTTTTGATGTTGCTCGCGTCTGCGAATATCGAGTTGGTGGGGATGTTACTTGGTATGTGGCTGCTATTGAACAACGTGCAGGGCTGGCAAAAGGGCGTAGCGCTCCTGTTGATCGCGATTAAGCCACAGTCGTTGATTCTGCTGCTTTTGCTGGAAGGTTTACGCACCCTCTACCAGCGAGATTGGCAGGCTATCGCCGTGATGGCGGTGGGGGCTGGCGTGCCGTTCTTGTTGTTTCCGCAGTGGTTGCCGTTTGTGTTTGGCACCCCCGATGAGGGGTGGGTGTGGTCGTTTTCGGTGATCGGCATCGGTGGGTTGTCGCTTGCGCTCATCATCACCGCAGTGATTGTGTACTTCATGCGCCGACGACTGAATGAGTGGCGCACACTCGCGATTTTCCTCAGCTACGTATGGACGCCGTATGTGTTGCCATTCAGCTATGTGGGCACGTTCTTCACACTGCGGAATGCAAGCTGGCTACGAATCGGTGCGTTCATCGTGCTGAGTTGCGCAGTGCTGCCGCTTTACTTTCAGGATTTCCATACATTGGAGCGGGCCGGGGCGGCCATCATGCTGTTACTGGCAGTGGCACTTTCGCCGCGCGACCCATCGCAGACGGAAGCCGCCCTCGCCCAAACAACCTAACTGACGCGTGGCTTAGGTGAGTTGCGCAGTGCGTACTCGCGGGCTTCGTCCATCGTGGAGAACAGCGGAATATCGATTTGTCCATACTGCTCTTGCGATTTCACGGCTTCGTTGCCGATCTTCAGCATGGCATCGGTGCCCACGAGGATGATCTTCAGGTTGGGGTTGCTGTACACCGAATCCTTGTTGGTAAAGGCCATGGCTAGCCCCGCCGATAGCTGGCTAAAGTCGACCTGAACGTTCAACATATTGGCGATGTAGTAAATGTCACTACCATGCGCTTCGAGTGACGTACGTAGGACGGCGTCTACCGTTAGGCCGTCTTCAACCGCGTTATAGGGTTGTTGAAGGCGCCGATGACAATGGGCTGGTCTTCGATTTGCTCAATCGTAACGCTCATGCGCGCTTTCCTCTTTGGGTTAACGCTTTAGCAATCCTTCGTCAATTTTATCGCAAGATTTCATAAGTGCAAGCGGGGCATTGGGGTTTGGTCTGGTCTCTTAACAAGCTGTTGCTTTTGCGTTATAGTAGCCGGGTTTTGCTCAAACGTGCACGAGAATGATATTGCGATGCAAAAGAAACAGATTCGCTGGTCTGTATTGGCCTTCGGTATATTAATGTCCGTCATCATGGTAGCCAGCCTCGCGACACCGCTGCTGTTGCAATTTGCCCAAAACCGCTCGTTGCGGCAGCAGGCCGAACTGCAAGAGGAGCAGGCCGTGACGCCTGTGCCGACCTTCCCCCCGCCCATACCCGTGACCGACATCGGCTTCGAGCGGCGCGTGCTGCAAGCCAATGGCCTCTTCACAGTTGCGGTGCCACAACCGCCCGAATGGGATACTGTCGAGTCGCGGTTCGAGGCATTTGCCAACCGCGCGCAGGTTATCATGCGCAACCCAAATGGCGTCGTGGAGGCGTATGTCGAGCGCCCTGCCGAACCCCCGACGACGACCGAAGACGTAAGCACGATTTTCAGCCAGGCCGCGCTGGGCACAAGCTGGCGGAATTACAGTAGTTGGGCCGAGACGGCCCGGTCAGTTGGGGCAGACCGTCTGACGATCGACTTCGAACTTGAACAGCAAAGTCGGACGTTTGTCGCGCGTCAACAAAGCTGGACAGACGGCGAGTGGGTGTACAGCGTGCGCGTTGTGACGCCGGAAAACGCCACCGACCAACTCGTGTTCACGCTGGACGGTGTCTCCAATTCCCTCGAGCCGCTGAAGCAGTTCGCCGGTACGCCCTTCGAGTGGGATGCTTATTACGATGGCGCGAGTAACCATCTGCTGCGCTACCCCGATGCCTGGACCATCACCGATGCCGCCGATGGCCGCCCGGCGAGCTTCGAAGCGACCGATGGCACCGTCGCCGTCCGTGTCGAAACGGTAGACGCCGACATCAGCGATGAGAGCGGGGCGTCAGCGTACGTCGAGGGGCTGGCCAACGTCACCGAGGTGCTGAGTGTGCAACCTCGTGAGGCTGGGGACGGTTACTCGGTGGCGTATCGCTTCGCGAATTTCGATGGCGAAGGCGGGAGCGGCCTTGCCGTATTGCTCAACAGCGATGAAAGCACCCACGTCGCCGATGCCCGCGTCCTGGCTGCCGAAGCCGACCTCATCGCCGCTGCGGACGAATTCCCAGATGTAACCGGTGCACTGCAAACCTTCAGCATCATCGGGGCCATCGAGGTGGCCGAGCCACCGCCGTTGCCAAGCGCTGGGCCGGGCGGCCAACCCTTCGACCCAAGCCAGTTTGGTGGCGCGGGCCAATTCGACCTCAGCCAGCTACAGCAGCTTCAGCAGGGCGGCTAATGCTGCACCTGCAAAAGCAGGAACACTATCGCGCCCGTTATAAGGCGTTGCGACCCGGTCATCAGATGGGCCTCGAGGTTTACATCGAAACGATGGCCGGGCTGGTGACTGCCGAAACACGCCTGCTGGATATTGGCTGTGGGCCGGGCGGGCTTGTGACTACGCACGAGGGGCACGCAGCCCTCGTCACAGGGATAGACCGTTATGTGACCGTTTTCGAAGAGCCTGCGGAAATAAGTGTGCTGACAGAGGCCGATACGATACGCCTACCATTTGCGACCGACTCGTACAACCTCGTGACGTGTTCATGGGTATTGGAGCACCTCCACCACCCACAACACACCTTCGCAGAAGTTGCGCGGGTGATGGCCCCGGGCGCGC
>CAYSVE010000551.1:0-4296 GCA_964434365.1 uncultured Anaerolineaceae bacterium
GGAGCCGTAAATCGTCGAACTGGAGCGCTAATACCTCGGCCAACCGCGCGACTAACAACCTATCGCCGTTTAAATCGCACACCGCGTAGGGGCGCAGGCGAACCGTCAGGTTAGCCTCGCCCGAGTTTTGCGTGATGTGTGGTTTTGGGCGAGGCTCGATTCAATCTCGCCGTCGCCCCTACACGGCCCGACGTGGCTCTAAGATTGTTCCTTCGCCCATGCCGGTTGCCAGAAGTCGGGAATCTCGGCGAACTACGAGCCATCCTCATCGGGGAGATGCAGAAGCATTGTCCCTACGGGTGACATGAACGCGATATGTGGGGAGGCGCTTTTGTGCGCCTGCTGCGGTTGAAACTGGGGGTAAAAGCACAAATGCCGCCCGGCAATCGCGGGGCGGCATTTGTTGAGAGAGAGAAGAGAATGGAGAGAGAACTGCTAACGCTTGCGCGCCGCAGCGCGCTCAGCCTTGCGTTTTGCATCCATTGCGGCCTTGGCCTTGGCCGCGTCTACCTCGCTGGACGTTTGCTTGTCGTTGGGAATGATGAGCGCGAGCAGCAGAGAACTTACCAGTAAACCCAGCACGAAAATCACCACGGTAAACACAATTTGCATCTGCATGGCGGGGAGTTCGTTGCCCGTAAACCCGTTGATGTTCGCCGCCATCAGGTCGATTGTCGCCGGGGCGATAAACCAGCCCCCCACACCGATGAGTATCGCGAAGAATACGCCCAATACGCCTCGAATTGCACCCCGGTTGCCGCCGCTCGTTCCCATCTGTGCACCCCTAACATTACGATCTCTTACAACACTCACAGGGTAACAGAAAGCGCCGAGACAAACAATGCCCCGGCGCCCGAATTCACAGTGTTTTTATGGGTGTTGCGTTATCGAGAGGGTGTGCGGTCCAACTCGAAGAACGGCAGGCTCATCTCCATGTGTTCGACCTCGTGCATTTCCAGCACGATGGTGGGCTGCACCTCCAACTGGCGAATGCGCTGCAACACCTTGGTGTAGTCGATAACGCCTTCACCGAGGGGGTCGTGGACATCGAGCTTGCCGTCGGTGTTGTTGAGGTGCATGTGGATGACATACGGCTCGAAGACCTTGAACCAGTCCTCTAGGCTGTATTGGTCGGTATCGCCGAATATGACCGCATGGCCGACATCGAAGCAGGCGCGCAGGTAAGGGTGGTTCACGTCGGCCAGCACATCGCCGAGGATAGCCGGGTCGAACTCGAACATGTTCTCCATCGCGAGGTAAACGCCTTCTTTTTGGGCGAACTCCGCGAGATCACCCCAGAAGTCGACATTGCGCCGGTGCCAGCCCTGCCGATAGGACTGCGTGTGAATCGACGCGATGAAGTTCGCATGGAAGACGATGAGCTTGGCCTCCAACTGTGCGGCGATTTGGATCGCATGTTGGTAGCGCGAGCGGCATATCTCGTTGATGAGCGGGTCGGGGCTGCCAGGCGCCATATCCATAAACGGACCGTGCAATGTCACCGGCCCCGGTACGCGCGTCAGCATTTGCTGATACAGTTTCACCGTTTCGTGCCAATCGCCATCGAGAACCGACGGAAAGGCGAATGCCATCACTTCGATGCCGAGGTTGCGCTCCCCTGCGAGGTTGACGCAAGCCCTGAAGTTGTTTACGCCCGCACTCAGTAGCACTTGGTCCACGATACACTCGTTTCATTCTTGTTACGAATCGTTACCAGCATACAAGACGTTCGGGCGAATAAGCAAGCTGCCAGCCCCGAATTAACAGCATATTTGCAAGGTTTGCAGAATGTATGTGATATGCTACAAAATTGGGGCATAAGGTTCACGTGGTAGGTAATGTCCACCGCCGATTTTGCCGTGCCACGCCTCTCCATCGACCAATAGTTTGCCCCGTTGATACACCCGCACCGGCTTGCCTGTGACCTGTAGGCCCTCGTAGCAATTGTAATCCGTTTTCATGTGGTGCGTGGCTGCGCTTAGCGTGTGCTCGTGGGCCGGGTCCCACACGAGGAGGTCCGCGTCGGCACCGGGGGCGATGGTCCCCTTGCGCGGGTACAGGCCATAGATTTTCGCGGGGTTGGTGCAGCACAGTTCCACAAAGCGGCTACGGCTGATGCGCCCGGTGTTCACGCCGAGTTGCCACAGCACATACAACCGGTCCTCGATGCCGGGGAGGCCGTTCGGCATTTTGCTGAAGTCGTCGCGGCCCATTTCTTTGCCCGGCCTGCGATACGACGGGTCCTGCGCTTCGTAGGCGGCCCAATCGCCCTCGGGATGTGCATCGCCCCATGCTTGCCAGGGGCCGATGCCGCCTTCCCACCAGAAGTCGCAGTGATCGGTGGCAAAGGCCTGCAACGCGCCATCGCGGAGCGCGAGCCACAGCGCCTCGTGATCGGCCTGGGTGCGAATCGGCGGTGAGCACACGTATTTCGCGCCGTGGAAATCGGGTTGGGCGAGGTGGTCATCGACGGTGAGGGTGAGGTACTGCGGGCAGGTTTCGCCCATGACGGGGTAACCCGCCTGCCGACCGCGCCGCAGCGCTTCGACGGATCCCGCGTTCGTCATGTGGACGACGTAGAGCGCGCAGCCGGTTAGCCCGGCCATCATCACGGCGCGGTTGGTCGCCTCGGCTTCGATTTCTGGCGGGCGGCTGGCGGCATGATACACCGGCGCGAGTTTGCCCTCGTTGACGAGTTCCTCGCGGATGAGCGCCTCGACATCGCCGTTTTCGGCATGGACCATCACGAGCATGCCGTTGGTCGCGCACACCCGCATCGTGCGGTAGAGGCCGGTATCGTCTACCTGGAAGATGTTTTTGTAGGCCATCAATATTTTGATGCTCGTGATGCCCTCGTCGAGCATGGTGGGTATCGCATCGATGACCTGGGGGCGTGGGTCGGTGATGGTCATGTGGAAGCCGTAGTCGATTTGCGCGAGTTCGGCCTTCTTCTGCCATATTTTTAGGCCCTCGGCCATTGTGCCACCGACGGGCTGAATCGCGAAGTCGATGTGGGTGGTGGTGCCGCCGAAGGCTGCCGCGCGGTGCCCGCTGTCGAAGTCGTCGTTGCTGTGGGTGCCGACGAGCGGGAGGTCGAGGTGGGTGTGTACATCGACGCCGCCGGGCAGCAGCAACATGCCGTCACACTCGACGACCTCGTGCCCTGCCGCCGGAACTTCCGACGCGACGGTCGTGATTTTTTCGCCCTCGACGAGCACATCGACGGGGAGTTCTTCCGTCGCGGTGACGACTGTCCCCCCTTTGAATAGCAGACCCATGCTGTTTTCGCCCTTCACTACTTGCATTTGGTCGTTACAGGTTTTGGGCGGGGCATGGCCTACGCCCGCGAAAGCCACCCGGAAACCACGATTGCCCACCACCACTGACCGTGAGCCGCTCTGTGGTGGCTAATAGTTTACCGCGCGCCTGCGGATTTCTAAAATCACTGCTCGTCGGGGTGTTGGCCGCCCTTCGTGCCACGCCGAATATTCTGTTCCCACGGCGGTTTGGCCTCGCCCCGGTAGCCGAGTTCGCGCATCCGCTCGCGTTCAAGTTGTTCCAGCGCATCGGCGATCCTGCCGTAGTCCTCATGGGGGATGGGCCGCTGGGTGCCATCCGCCGAGGTGTAGACGTAGCCCGCACCCTTGCACCACGTGCAGTCGGTCGCCTCGCCTGTGAAGTCGTCCTCGTACCAGCCGTAGCCATCGCACGAGATACACCGTATGATGTCGTCCATATGTATTAACCTTGTACCGTACTCATCACGTTATTCTAGCTGATGGAGGCCTCGATGAAATATGTGCGAAACCTTATTTTGTTCACAGTAGGTATTGTGGGGTTGGCGATTGTCGGCGGCGTCGTGACGCTGACGTATCTACAAGCACGGGTGATCACCGCGCCGCCCTTTCGCAGCCTGCCAGGGAATACCCCCGCCGATGTGGGTATCACCGACTATGAAACGCTGACGCTCGTCACCGAGGACGGCATCGACATCCGCGCGTGGTATGCCCCCCCACCCACCGATAACCCCGGCCCGGCGGTCGTGTTTGTGCACGGCATCGGCGGGAATTTGGCGGCGCTGTTGCCGGAGGCGGGGCTGCTCTACAGCGAGGGCTACGGCGTGTTGCTGCTCGATATGCGCGGCCACGGCGAAAGCGGCGATGGCGGCCCCACGTTTGGCTTCCACGAGGTGCGGGATGTACGGGCGGCGCTCGATTTTCTGTTGCAGCAGCCCACCGTCGATAGCGAGGGTATCGGCATCGTCGGGTGGAGCATGGGCGGCACGACGGCGCTGCT
>CAYSVE010000552.1:0-4291 GCA_964434365.1 uncultured Anaerolineaceae bacterium
GCCGGGGGGGGTCCGCGCGAGCATCATCGTGTGTGCGTTCAGGTTCGCCACCTCCTTGGTGCCACGCCTGTTGGGCGTGCGCTTCCCCGAGATGCTGCCCGTGATGGCGCTGGACTTCTTTTTGAACCCGGACCTCAACGCCCGTGCCGAGGGGATGGCCCTCAGTATGATTATCGCCGCGATCGTGTTGGTGCTGGTGCTGGTGTATATGGCAATCAACGACCGGAGGACGCGCCCGCGATGACGACGACAAACACAGAACTCAAGACGACAGAGACGCGAACAACGCAGCGGACGATCGTACCGGTGAACTGGCTCTCGGGGCGGGTGGCGCTCTACCTGGGGGTGGCGCTTATGCTCACGTTGATGCTGCTGCCCATCGTCGCGTTTTTCCTGAATGCGTTCGCGTTTCGGTGGTTCTACCCGCAGTTGATCCCCGCAGAGTTTAGCCTGCAAGCCTGGGAGCGAATCGGCCTCATACCGGAAGAGGGGATGCGCACGCTGCGCGTGTGGTTCGCCGAGTTGGCCGCGGCGCCCGACGTCGTCGAGGCGCTGGTGAACAGCCTGCTCATCGGCGGCGGCGTGACGGTCATCTCGGTGATTATCGGCATGCCCGCCGCGCGCGTGCTGGGCCTGTACGACTTCCCCGGCAAACGCTTTGTGGAATTCCTCATCCTCGCGCCGACCATCGTACCGGTGATCGCATTCAGCCTGGGCCTGAACATCAACTTCATTCGGTGGGGCCTCAGCGGGACGACATTCGGGGTGGCGTTGGTGCACCTCGTACCGGTGATGCCCTACGTGGTGCTTACCCTCAGCGGGGTGTTTGCCAACTACAACGCGGAGTTCGAGGAGCAGGCGCGCAGCCTGGGCGCAGGGCCGATAGCGACGTTCTGGTACGTCACCTTCCCGGCGATATTGCCGGGCGTCATCGTGGCGTCGCTGTTCGCGTTCCTCGTGAGTTGGGGCCAATACCTGCTGACGTTCCTCATCGGCGGCGGGCGGGTGGTGACCATGCCGCTGCTGTTGTTCTCCACGGCCAGTGGCGGCAACAACGCCGTCATCGCAGCCCTTTCGTTGATCTTTATTGCCCCGGCCATTATCATTCTCGCTTTCACATCGCGCTACCTCAGTGGCAGCGCTGTAGGAGGCTTTGGCCGCGTATGACCCACGTTCTGCTGGATAAACTCACGAAAACGTACCCTGGCGCGACAGAGCCAGTCGTTAAAGGCATGCACCTTGAGGTACCCAGCGGTAAGCTGGTCGCCTTTTTGGGGCCGAGCGGCAGCGGCAAAACCACCACGCTCAAGATGATTGCGGGCCTCATCGAGCCGACAAGCGGCGATATTCGCTTCGATGGCCAGTGTGTGCTGCCCATCCCCACCGAGAAGCGCGGCGCGGTGATGGTCTTCCAGAATTACCTACTGTTCCCGTATATGAACATCGGCGATAACGTCGGCTTCGGGCTGAAAATGCGCGGTGTGGACGAGCAAACCATCAAACGGCGCGTGGGCGAAATGCTGGAACTCGTGAAGCTGCCGGGCATCGAAAAGCGGCGGCCCAGGCAACTCAGCGGTGGGCAGCAGCAGCGCGTGGCCCTTGCGCGCGCCCTCATCACCGACCCGCGCGTGCTGCTGCTCGACGAACCGCTCAGCAACCTCGATGCCCACCTGCGCGACGAAATGCGCGACCTCATCCTCAACATTCAGCGCGAGTTGGGCGTCACTACGATTTTTGTGACGCACGACCAGGAAGAGGCGGTGTTGCTCGCGGAGAAGATCGCGCTGATGTTCGACGGGCTGATACAGGACTACGCACCCTCGGAGCGGTTTTACAAGCGGCCCACCAGCAAACGCGCGGCGCGCTTTTTCGGTGGGGTTAACTTTTTGCCCGCCACGCGCCATGGCGACCGTATCGAAACGCCCGTAGGCGGCTTCACATTTAGTGCGCCAGACCGCCACGAAGCCCCCGAAGGTGAGGTAACCCTTACTATTCGGCCAGAACACCTATTGTTGAATAAGGACTTCGATTACAATTGTATCGGCGGCACGGTGGAGCAGCGTGTCTACGTCGGCACCTATACGCGATACAAAATCCGCATGGGCAGCTACGTCATCGAGGTCACCCGAAGTGACGAATTTTCCGATAGTGTGCAAGAGGGGGAATTTGTGAGCGTACACTTTTTGCCAGATCGCATTTGGCTCGTGCCCCGAGAGGACATGTGAGCTTGGTGCATGTTGCAGTACCCGCGCTCGCAGGGGTGCTTGCAGGCGTGATATGGGCGATGTATCTGGTACGACGACTCCCCCCGGGGGGACGCTCGCCGTATGTAACGAACAAGGCCGTAGATGAGGCCGATTACGTGGTAGGGAGCCTGCAACTGGCGCTGATTCCGCTGGTGGGGCTTATCGGTGAAGCGGTATCCTACGCGTACTTTCAGGCGATACCGCCGACGGTGGGGTACAGCGGGGCAGCGCTGGCCGGGAGCGTGGTCCTCGCAGACTGGAACACATTGCACGTGCGCTCGAACTCTGCGCTGATGGCGCTGTTGTTTGGTGGGTTGTTCTTCAGCCTGTCGATTATCGCGCTGGTGTTGTTCGGCGGTTGGGTGTACTTCACGTTCGTGCTGGCGTCGGTGTTCGCAGCCCTGGCAACGTCGACGACTGCAACCGAGGCGGATGCCCGCCCCCGGCAGCGCAACCGCTTCGGCGAGGCCGTAGTAACGACGGTCCTGTTGGTGTGTTTTGTATCTGCGATGACGATCATTTATAGCCGCTGGCTATAGCTCAGCCTGGGTGGGGGCGCCCGTCCTCACCCGCTATACACACCATTGCGTCGCCAATTTGTGCATCCCTTCACATAACGATACCCCCCTGCCTATACACCCCTAATAGCAACAAATTGGACAAAAATACGACACAAACCCGAAATTATTGGCGAACAACCCCCAATTATGGAGGGGTGACCGGGGCCGCAACCGGTGTACGCTTGGGCATATAGAAGTTTCACACCACCCACTTGCTCATATCCGTTCATGCAATGGGAGATGCCATGCGACCGATCATCAGCGTCGAGAATGTGCGCGACGCCCTGTACAGCCTGCTGTACACCACCCACACGCTCAGCGCCAGCCCGCTAGAGCAACTCAACGTGGTCACGAAGTTCGTCCGCGACCATAAGATGCCCCCTAGCAAACGGCAGCGCCATTTCGTGCTGCGTCGCCTCCTTGTCGATTTCATTACCGAACAGTTGACCCGCCATCGTGTGCAATTTGGGCGCCCGGCCCCAAACCCGATGCACGGCTACGCCGAAGCCGTGAGCGACCTGAATGCCGACGCGGCCACCGGACGCACCGAACTCGTGTGCTGGTCGTTGTTGTACCATCGCTATGTGCGGGTGGACCTTGACCTGTCGGTGAAGGAGATGGCCGAGCACTGCAACTACGCCCCGCGCACCTTCCAGCGCTATCACCGGCACGGCATCGTCCGCTTGACGGAGCACCTGCTGGCGCGCGAACTCGACGCGACGGCGTAAGCGGCCCACATGGGTGCCAGTTTTTGCGCGGAGGCGCAGAATGTCGCACGACGTGGGATTAGCGCTATACGGATAGAATCCACCACAGAACCCCGCTGAACATGATCCAACCCCACCCCTAAATCCCCTCCCCGTAAACGGAGAGGGGACTTCTCCGCGCGAGCTAGACGGTGATTGTGTTGTGGTGCGCGGGGTGCTTTTTCTTCGTCATGGCGGCATCCGTGTCATGGGGGCATCCGTTTTTTACAGGGTAGGCGAAGCGCCGCTACGAGAATCCCCCAAAGTTTCGGGGAGCGCGAATGCGACTACTCCAGCGCGAAAATATGTGCGACCTCGGCCAGCGGCACCTCGATGACCGCCATGCCCGCGTGCATCGGCCCCATCCGCGCGGGCGGGAAGTAAAACACCAGCGCGTCATCCGTCAGCGCGAAGTTGCGATAGTGGCGCGGATTGCGCCCGCCCGCCCGGCCACCCCACAGCGTCCACAGGATAGTGTCGTCGTCCGTGGCGAACACCGCCTCGATTTTCGGCGCGAGCACGGCCATCGGGTCGGCATCGGCGTGGAACAGGTCGAGGAACGCGACACGCTCGTCGGTGGCGAAATTGTAGGTGCGCATATCGAGGTAGTCGGTGCCGTGTGCGCCACATTGGAACACATCCCAGCGCAGCGATAGGGTACGAATGTCGGCGTTGTAGGCGTAGGCGTGGGCCCAGGCCACGAAGTTCCTCGGGCAGAACAAATCGAGCGTGGTGGGGG
>CAYSVE010000553.1:0-4290 GCA_964434365.1 uncultured Anaerolineaceae bacterium
ACCGCAAGCCGTACACCTTCACCTTTGCGGGCGACCGCTGCGGCCCGTTGGATATGAACGCGCCGCAATTCGGTGGCGCGGTGGGTGGTGCGCCCAGCAGTAATGGCGGCGGTGGTGCCAGCAGCGACGGTGGCGGCAGTGCGGCCCCCACCGGCACCGCGACGTACGTCGTGGTGCGCGGCGACACCCTGCGCAACATTGCCAACCGCTTCGGCGTTAGTGTGGGGGATATTGTGGCGGCCAACGGCATCGCCAACCCGGACCGGATTTTCCCCGGCCAGCAGTTCACGATCCCGAATCAGCCGGAAGTGGCGGCCCCCGCAGGCGATGCGAACAGCGGCGGCGGCGATGCTCCGGCGGCGGCACCGCCCCCTGCCGACCCGAACGCGGCGAACTTCTTAGTCGATGGCGGCTTCGATAGCAACTACACGGGCCGTGGCCGCCCCGACTTCAACATCCCGGCAGCGTGGCAATCGATTGTTTACAACTCGCCGCAGTCGTTCTACTGGCAAAATATCGACCCGTTCGCCTTCCCTCGCCGCGACGGCGCCGAGCGCCGCAGCGGGGCCTTCTCGCTAAATATGAATCGAGGCTTTGGGACGTACACCGTCACGCTGTACCAGCGCGCGAGTGTGCCCGCCAACGAAACCGTAAACGGCAGCGTGTGGGCGTGGTATCACACCTGCGATGCCGGTAGCCAGAACTGCAACAACAGCAGCAACCCGCGGGTGCGCGTTGGCCTAGACCCAACCGGCGGCACCAACCCCGGCGCGCCCACCGTGCAGTGGTCTGGCTTTATTAGCCCGCAGGGTGGGTGGGGCAACGTCGGCACGAGTGTGCAGGCCCAGGGCAGTGTCGTGACGATGTTCATCAACGCGACGCAGGATAGTCCGCGTGCCATCAACGAACTGTATCTCGATGAGGCCGTGCTCGCGCGAGCGGGGTAGGGTTTCGCTCGAACTAAGCAGGGAACGTCAGGGCGCGTGTTATCGCGCCCTGTTTGTTTCTTGGGGATGGTTTCTACGTCTCTACGAGGCTTTCGCCACGCGTGGCGAGCCACACAGCCGCCGCGTGAGCTTGATCAATTCGTGCTGGCTGACGGGCTTCAGCAGGAACATATCGGCCAGGTCGGCACCTTCGTGGAAGCGCACGCCGTCGTTGGCCGTAATCATGATGACGCGCACGTTCTCACCGCCCGGCATCGCGCGCAACTCGCGTATGAGATCAACCCCGTTCATCAGCGGCATCTGGTAATCGGCGACGATTACATCCGGCAGCGCCACCTGGAGGGCGCTCAGGGCCTCTTCACCGTGGCTGGCAACTTCCACGCTAAACCCACCCGCAGCTTCGAACCCACGCATCCACATGCGCTGCAAGTTGGCGTCATCTTCGGCAATAAGCAATTTGATGTCCATGGTTGACCCCACACGCTCTTCGCGATTTCCGGTTGATTTGTGAATATAATATAGAACCCTTGTGAAAAACGCAAGGAGTCAATAGATAAAATTTGTAAAGTGACATTTATGCGCGGTACCCCACCCAACACAAACAACCCCTCCGCAATTGCTAAGGGGTACCGCTGAATCTATGGGGGTGGCGTTGCGTTTAGCTAACTTTTTCGCGGAGGTGAACCGCGACCCGAACCAATTCGCGGAAGTCCAACGGCTTGATGAGCACGATGTCGGCGAGGTGGGCCTCGGTGTTGCGGCGCACGGTGTCGTCGGCAGTAACCATAATGACAAGGGTATTGGCACCACCAGGCATCACGCGGAGTGTACGCGCGAGTTCGAGGCCACTGAAAATGGGCATGTGGTAGTCGGTCACCAGTACCTCGGGGACACCGCCACCGAGGGCCATCAGCGCTTCCTGGCCGTTCTTCGCGACGTTAATGTCGAACCCACCCGCGTGTTCGAAGGCGATTGACCATATTTGCCGCATACTTTCATCATCTTCTGCGATGAGTAGTTTAATCGACATACGTATCCCCTACACCGCAATGCGTATTAATGGCTTATGCTCTCAATATTAATCCCATTCACTACACATTGCAATGAAATCGGCATGAATTTGTGTGGTGGGAACGAAAATCGTAAAACCCAAACCTATCCAACAGGCCGGGTCAGGGTATCGATTGTGGTAGGTGGTACTACGACTACTTGACCATCTTGCGCAGACGCTTGGCGAATTGAACAAGATCCTCGTAAAAAATAGGCTTGTGAAGGAAGATGTCGACACGGTCGGCACCTTGATGAAAGCGAACGCTGTCATCCGCGGTGACCATAATCACACGCACGGCGTCGCCATCTGGCATGTCGCGCAAGTTAGTCACGAGTTCGATGCCGTTCATCTCCGGCATGTGGTAGTCGGTTACGAGGACCTGCGGCAGTGCTTCGTTGAGATAGGTAAGGGCTTGTGTGCCATCGGTGGCACTACGAATCGTGAACCCTTCTGCATTGTGGAACGCGCTTTCCCAGATATCCTTCAAATCGGTATTGTCTTCTGCAATGAGGACGCTGATCGGCATTACACCTCCTACAATAACACATTATTACAGCACTTATCAGCATTATATTGTTTAGGTCAGTGTTTTGCAACGAAGAACAAAGTAAATTCGCATATCAGGCAACCCATTTAGGAGGCCCCCTTGCCATACCAACCGGATTCAATCAAAGGCGAAAGCCACGATGTGAGGTGGTGTCGTTCAGGCAACCTGGCTGCGCAGCCGTTTGGCGAATTGCACGAGGTCCTGGTAGCTGATGGGCTTCAGCAGGAAAATATCCACGAGTTCGGCGTCCTCATGGAAGCGCACGCCGTGGTCGGCAGTAACCATGATGACGCGCACCCCGTCGCCGTTAGGCATGGCGCGCAACGACCGCACGAGGTTCGTGCCATTCATCCCTGGCATGTGGTAATCGGTCACAAGCACATCGGGTAGGTCTTCGCAGCAGGCCTTGAGCGCCTCGCTACCGTCTACTGCAAGCCGAACGTCGAAGCCCTCGGCACGACGGAACGCGCGCGACCAGATGTGTTGCAAATCGGCATCGTCTTCGGCGATGAGTACTTTGATAGACATATTGCCCTTCCTTGGTTACGCAACATTACACGTCTGCCTTCATTGTCGGCTAAGTCGTGGTGTTACGCAACGAAAAAAACTGTAAAACAACCTTATGGGCTGTCGCTAACCCAGATACGAAAAACCCGCCAGTTTGGCGGGCACGTTGTCTTCTTCTTCTTCTTCTTTGCCTGGCCAGGGATGAGCGAGGTTAGGCTGCAAGCCCCCGCAGGCGCTTAGCGAACTGCACCAGGTCATCGTAGCTAACCGGCTTCAGCAAGAACATATCCACGAGGTCGGCTTCTTCGTGGTATTGGATGTTGTGCTCGCTGGTGACCATAATCACGCGCGTATCGGCACCGCCGGGCATCACCCGCAGGCTGCGCGCGACTTCGAAGCCGCTGAAGACTGGCATCTGATAATCGGTGACCAGCACGTCGGGCAGGTCTTCGCAAATCGCCGCAAGGGCTTCCTGGCCGTGTTCGGCGACGGACACCTCGAAACCCCCGGCCCGCTGGAATGCGCGTGCCCAGTCGTGGCGCAAATTCGGATCGTCTTCTGCAATCAATACTTTGATGGACATCGCAACACCCTTCGAACAAGCTCAGGTTTCGTTGACGTTTACAGTTTCACACTACTCTCATTGTTGTGTGAACTCAATAAAAAAGCCGTTAATTCGTAACAGCGTGCGTGGGTTTCTGGTGGGTTTTTCGACTTTTTTAGACAATCCTTGTGCCGCACGCTTCTTCGTTAGGACCATTTTCCCACGTCGATACGCACTTTGCCTGCTTGTGCCGACCATTAGGAGATTTTAAAATACCATAAAGCTTCCATTGTGATCAACAGTCAAAATAGCGATTTACCCCGTTTTGACCAGAGTTCCACAATGTAGGCTTAATATTCAGTAATTTATCAAGAGGTTTTCAAATCATGCGTCATCTACGGCTTCTCTTATTGGCCCTGTTGTTGATGGGCCTCACCATCGTGCCTTCGTCGGGCTTCGCGTGCGATAACGGCGGCGATGGCAACGATACGATCTCCTGCGATTCGCCCGACAACGACGGTGTCGATGCGGGCGGTGGCGACGACAACGTGACGGTCAACGCGCCGGTAAACGGTGATGTTCAACTGGGCGAGGGCAACAACACGCTCGAAACCAACGCCCCGGTGAATGGCAATGTGGGCGCGGGCGCCGGCGACGACATCATCGAAACCAACAGCCCGGTCAATGGCAACAT
>CAYSVE010000554.1:0-4283 GCA_964434365.1 uncultured Anaerolineaceae bacterium
TACCCGAACGCAATCGACGTGGCTTCGCGTGCCTATGAACGCTATAACTTGCAGGGCGTCCCCGAGACATTTGTCATCGACCAGGATGGGCGGGTGGCGTACTTCGTCTATGGGCCGCTAGGCCAGCAAACCCTCGCAGGGATGACAACTACCATCGAACGACTTTTGGCGGAGGGCGCGTGAGTACCGCAGGTTGGGTTGCTTCGGCGCTGTTGGCCGTTATCACACTCGCTGTGATTGTTATACCGTTGTTGCGCAGGCCCGATGAGGCTGCGCAGGCTTCGTTAGAACTGGAAAAGCTGCGCTTGGACTACGAGCGCGTGCTCATCACGATTCGTGACCTCGACGAAGACCACGCAACGGGTAAGCTCAGCGTTACAGATTATGAAGCCGACCGGATACGCTACGTGCAGCAGGGTGTGGCGTTGCTCCAGCGAATCGATGGGTTGACACCACAGGCTAAGGTGGTGCCTACCGAAACCGAAGAGGCTGAGGACGCCATCGAGGCTGCGATTGCCCGTGCCCGTGGGAAGGCCTGCTGATGCGCACGCTTCTGTGGGTCGCCGTTGGGTTATTAGTCACGGCCTGCGGCGACCTCGCCGGCGAACCGCGGATCGTTTCCACGTTGCCCCCTGCGCCAACGGTGGTGCCGACGCAAGCTGAAGCCGATCTATCGCATTTGCCACAGCTTGTGCGCGATGGCGCGGCAATCTACGCTGCGAACTGCACTGCCTGTCATGGCATCGACGGGAGCGGCAATGGCGAACTCGTTCAAAGCGAGGAAGTCCCCCACCCCGGCGATATGACCGACCGCGACGCGGTGGCCATCGACACGCCGGAGCTTTGGTTCAACACGGTGACGAACGGTAATCTCGCCAACCTGATGCCCCCCTGGGGAAATGCCCTCACTACCGAGGAGCGTTGGGCGGTAACCCTGTACAGCTACACCCGTAGCTACACACCGCAGCGAATGGCGCGGGGTGAGGCCGTTTGGGCGGACATCGACGGCATTGATGTTGTCACCGACACCGCAGCGATGATCGCCCTCAGTGATGCAGACGTGTTCGAACAACTGGCAGAGCAAGTTGAAGACGAAGCAGATCGTTGGGCGGCTGTCGCCTATGCACGGACGCTGTCGCTGCAAGCGGACGGCGCAATCGAGACGCTGGTTGCGCAGGCCCAACCCTCGGCGAATGGGGATGAGGTGCCCGCAGGCGCAGAAGTCGCACTTGAGCCGATTGTGGCCGATGTCGTCGGGCAGGTGCTCAACGGGACGGCGGATGCTGCCCTGCCCGACGACTTGACCGTCACGCTGTACGAAGTTGACGCGTCATTCAGGACGGTATCCACCCAGGAGGCGCAAACCGACGCCGATGGCAACTTCACCTTCGCCGATATGACCATTCAGCCGGAGATGAACTACGTCGTTGGCACCATCTATGAAGACCGTCCGTTCTTCGGGGATGTGCAACCCGGTGCGGGTGTCACTGAGGATGGCCTCGATTTACGCCTGACGATTTACGAAATTACGAATGATGCCTCGGTTATTTCGATCGATCGCATCGCGTATCAGGTGACCGGGCGTGGTGAAAATCTGCAAATCCTGGAGGTCGTGTTCTTCGAAAACAGTAGCGACCGCGCGTTTTCGGCAGAGCAACCCCTCGCAGAAGGTGTGTACGGTTCTGTCATCGTCGAAACGCCGCCGGGCGCGGTCATCCTCGGTTTTGGGGACAACAGCCGTCGGTATGTGGAATCGCCCGACGAGTTTCTTGTCGTCGACACGCAGATGGTCCTACCCGGCAACGACCATAACATCCAATTGGTGTATGCCCTGCCCTACAACGCAGACGGCGCGGTGATCGAGCATCCGCTGAACTATGCACTCGACGGCAATATGCAGTTGCTCGTGAATCCAACGACGTTAGATGTCGTCAGCGAACAACTGCCTCCGCTTGGGATCGAAACCATCGGGTCCAATGAGTACGCGACATACGGTGGCGTGCTGGAAGTTCCGGCAGGTGGTGCCGTGCGCTACGAAGTGAGCGGTTCACTGAATCCGACGCAGCTCGTTACGGATCAGCGAGCGGATTATACGCTCCCCATCGTTTTGTTTGCGATAAGTGGTGCGGCTGGCCTGGGTGCGGTCGCGTTGTTCTTCGTTGGGCGACGGTCAAGTTCGAACATCGACCGACAAATCGACGCGCTGGTGCGGCAGATTGCCGCATTGGACGACGACCACGAGCGTGGACAGCTCAACCACGATGTGTGGCACAAGCAGCGCAACGAACTCAAGGCGAAGCTGGCCGAACTCATGGCCGAGCGTGACGGGTCGTGAAACAGCCGGAGAATCGCCCGCCGGATACCCGACCTTTGATCGAAACGCGCGCGTTGGTAAAGGCTTATGGCTACGCCCCGGCCCTTCGTAAATTGGATTTCGCGGTGCCGCGTGGTCAGTTCGTAGCTTTGCTCGGCCCAAATGGCAGCGGAAAAAGCACGCTGCTGCGCCTGATGGCAGGTCTTAGCAGGCCCACGGGCGGCGAAATTCTCGTCGGCGGGTGGGCGTTGCCGAAGGAAGCGGACGCTGTGCGCGCACAAATCGGCGTGGTGAGCCACAAGCCACTGCTCTACGACGCGCTCACTGCGTCCGAAAACCTGACGTTTTTCGCGCGCCTGTACAACCTTGCCGACGCCGAAGCACGAATCCGTGAGTTGTTGGCGCGGGTGGGCCTCACCAAGCGGGCCGCCGACCCGGTGCGCGCGTATTCGCGCGGGATGTTGCAACGATTAAGCATTGCGCGGGCGCTATTGCACGAGCCAGCCGTGTTGTTATTCGACGAGCCGTACACGGGCCTTGATCAGGATGCAGCGGCGGTGCTCGATGGGTTGCTGACCGAGGCATCGGGCGAGGGCCGCACAGTATTGATGGCGACGCATCGCCTCGACCGCGCGGCAGCCGTCGCCGACCGGGCCGTGATACTTGCGCGGGGGCGCGTCGTCTACGACGCGCCGATGGCAGGACTCGATGAGCGTGGGCTAGGGGCGGTGTTCGCGGAGAAGACGGCGCAGTGAGCACACCCTTCTGGAAGACGGTGTTTGCTGTTGTGCGCAAGGACCTGCTCGCAGAACTGCGCAGCCGCGAACTCGTGAGTGCAATGGGCCTCTTCGCGCTGTTGAGTGTGCTCGTGTTCAGCTTTGCGCTAGAACTCGACCGGCTGGTTCGGCAAGAGGCGGTTAGTGGTGTGCTGTGGGTGACGGTCGTGTTTGCGAGTGTGCTGGGCTTCAACCGGAACAGCGCCGTCGAGCGTGAGGGTGGCAGCTTCGATGCGATGCTACTGGCGCCGGTTGGGCGGGGTGCATTGTATGTGGGTAAGCTACTCGGGAATTTTTTGTTCACGAGTGTGGTGGGGTTGGTGCTGCTGCCGTTGATGACGGTACTGTTCAACTTACCGTTGACTCGCGGACCCCTCGCGACTGTGTTGCTGCTGGGGGTGTTTGGTCTCGCTGTCGTGGGGACGCTACTCTCTACGATGACGGTGCAAACCCGTACCCGCGAGACGCTGCTGCCCATCATCATGTTGCCGGTGGCCTTGCCTTTGCTGCTCGCCGCCGTTCGAGCGACGGGTGGTCTGCTCTCGGAAACCGACGGCTGGGCCGGGTGGATGCAGTTGGTCGCCGTGCTCGATGTCATCTATGTCGCAGTTTGTTTTCTGTTGTTTGAGTACGTTGTAGAGGACTAATAACAATGGCTATCGCACAAGAAGCCTTAACAGAAAAGAAGAAAAAAAACGACGAGACAATTTCACCGACGCTCATTGGTCTTACGGTTATCACGGTGGCGGCGGTGGCGGTGGGGCTGTACATGGCGCTCGGCTATGCGGGGACCGACCTCGAACAGGGTGACGTACAGCGGATTTTCTACATCCATATGCCGTCGTTTTTCGGGGCGTTTACTGCCTTTATCGCGACGGTCGTGGGCGGTATCGCCTACCTGCGCACGCGCAGCATTCGGTGGGACCATATCGCACTGGCAGGTGTCGAGGTGGGGCTGATGCTGAGCCTGGTGAACCTCGCAACGGGGTCCATCTGGGCGCGGCCTATCTGGAATACCTGGTGGACGTGGGACCCACGCCTGACGAGTGCTGCTGTGATGGCTCTCACGTACGCAGCTTACCTGATGCTGCGTGCCGGCGTCGAAAACCCTGAGCAGCGGCGTCGGTTTGCGGCGGTATACGGTATTCTTGCGATCATCACCGCAATTGTAACCCTGCTGATCATCCGCGTAC
>CAYSVE010000555.1:0-4280 GCA_964434365.1 uncultured Anaerolineaceae bacterium
GGTTTGTTTGGTCACAACCAGTTTACCCAACAGGAATTTTCAAACCGCTTCTTACAGCCACCACGTCTGCTTTCCATGATATGATGCGCGCAATATTCGCTTGCCCCAACGGAGGCCCACCATGGCACAAACGGAACCGACCACGCTCGCCAGCATCGTGTATAAGCCCAAAAACGCGCCCAAGTCGGCGGATGCGTTTACGCGCCAGCCCCTCACCGAAGCGACACTCGTCGCCGGGTACGGCATCGAAGGCGATGCGAAGGGCGGCCACCCCAAGCGCCAACTCAACATTATGTCGTCCTGCACGATGGACGCGCTCGCGGCGCAGGGCCTGAAGGTGCAGCCGGGCGAACTTGGTGAGCAGCTCATTTTCGATGGCCTGTGCGTGGACGACCTCGCACCCGGCGCGCAACTCAGCATCGCCGATGCCGTCGTCGAGGTGGTGGAGGCCCGTACCGGCTGCGACCGCTTCGAGCACATCCAGGGCACCAGCAAGGATAGCGTGCGCGGTCAGCTTGGCGTTATCGCGAAGGTGGTGCGTGGCGGGCGGGTCGCTGTGGGCGACGAGGTTCGGCTTGTGCAGGACGTGACTGCGGGGTAGGAAGATCGGCAGTTTTTCTGCTTTCTGTGCAGCAGCAGTTGTATGAGCGAGTGAAACACCCCGTCGAACCATGTGGGGGCGAAGGCCATGCCTCGCCCACCCAAAACTGATGCCCCGCGCAAAATCGACGACCCAAGCACGCCTGTCCTCCCCGTCGCCTGTTTACGAGGATTGGGTTAAAATGTACAGTATGACAGCATCGCGCCCCCCGAAAAATTTACCCGTTTTTCACACTTATTCCGTAACGATTTTTACGCGGCTGGGTTACAGTGTTAAGTAATTACACTCGCCACTTCGCATTCATTCAATCTTTACGTAAAATGCATATTGGCAAACAGCACCATAGGTCACACACGCTTGGACGATTCAGTCAACCAGTTTATCATCACCTGCGACGATTGCGGCCTCTCCGAAGGCATCAACGACGCAGCGATCCAACTTCACGAAGCCAGTATCCTCACCACCGCCACGGTGATGACAAATTTCGATGCCGCCGCGCACGCCATGCGCGCTTTCCGCTACTACCCCGACCTGTGCGTGGGGGTCCACCTCAACCTGACGGACGGCCACCCGCTGACGAACGCGCCTGGCCTCACGATGGCCGACGGACGCTTTCAGCCGCGCACGATGCTTTTCACGCGGGCGGTGTTCAACAGTGCGGCCTACCTGGCCGCCATCGAGGACGAGATGGCCGCGCAAATCGAGGCGTTTTTGTCGTGGGGCGTGCAGCCGACGCACCTCACGACGCACATGCACTTCCACATTATGCCAGCCCTGCGCGACATCGTCTTTCGGCTGGCCGAGCGCTACAACGTGCCGTGGGTGCGGGCCTTCAAACCGGCCTCGACCGTGATACCGTACAACTTCCTGATGCAAAAGCCCGCCGATGTGTTCAGCCCGGACTCGCTTTCGATTACGCCGGACTACGTTACGAGTTTGCAGGCTTGGCTCAACCAACCGCCACAGCAACTCGCCGACACGCTGCTGAGCCTGCACGGACTGACCGAAATCGTCGTCCATGCCGACAGCTACGACGACGCCACCTACCCCGCCGATATGAATCATAGCCCGGCGGAGCGCTACCGCGAGATGACCTACATTCAGGATTTGCACCGTGCGCTGTCGCAGGGCGGTGAACCCTTTCGCATCGGTGACCCCGCAGAAGGGGTGCTCGTAGCATGAGTGACTTAACGCCGCACTGGGACGACGACCTCGCCGCCGTGTACCGGCAGTTAGCGGCGATTGCCGTGCCCCACCGCGCCGAGCAAATCGCGACATTGCTGAGCTTGATGCCCTTCGGCGTCGGTGAGCCGTTCCGTGTGGTGGAGTTGGCATCGGGCGAGGGCTACCTGGCCGATGCGATTTTGCGCGCCTACCCCAAAGCGACCCTGCTCGCGCTGGACTACGCCGAATCGATGCGGGAGGCGACTGCCACCCGCCTGGAGCCGCACGCGGGCCGGGGGACGGTTGGCACCTTCAACATGTTCGATACCGATTGGTACGCGCAGGTCGAAGGGGCCGATGTGGTCGTGTCGTCGTTGTGTGTGCATCACCTAAACGGCGCGCAAAAGCAGGCGATGTTCGAGGCATTGCAGGGGCGCATCGGCGAACGGGGCGCGCTGCTCATCGCAGACATCCTGGACCCCAAAGGCGAAACGGCGCGCGCCCTTTTCGCGGCCACCTACGACGAAATCGCCAAACGGCAGTCGGCAAAAATTCAGGGTGTCGACCTGTACGCGATGTTCCTCGAGGAAACGTGGAATCACTTCGACCACCCCAGCGACGATGACCAACCCTCGCCGTTGTTCGAGCAGTTGCTGTGGCTGCGAAATGCCGGGTTAGGTTCGGTGGATTGCTACTGGATGAATGCGGGGCACGCGATTTTCGGGGGCTACCAGCAAACCCCTACCAGCGCGGGCATCGCCTACGACGCCGCGCTGGAAATCGCGCAGTTGGTGCTTACAGTCTAATCGTCTTCTCGCCGACCTCTTCGTCGCTGCCGTAGTTCAACGTTTTACCAAGCTGATACGCCTGCCACCACTCCTCGTTTTCGTAGGGGTGCCGGGGGGGGGGCGCCCCGCTGAGTAACCACGCCGCTGCCATCTCGTGCTGATACTCGTAGAAGATACCGAACACGTCCTCGTTCATCGTGTTGAGGTGCGCAACCAACGCCCCCAACAAGCGCATGAGGCTGGGGCTACTGGTGAGGAAGGCGTAACGCAGGCGAGCCTGCGGTGGCGACTGCCGGTAGAGGCTCAGCATTTGGCGGTGCAAGTACAACGGTGCGAACACCCCATGCAGCAAAATGTGATGCGTCTCGCCGACCTCGGCGAAGCGCTTTGCCAGAAACACCACAATTTCGTCGACTGCCTCGCGCGTGGGTTCCACACAGTGGATGTCGTGAACGTATCCGTGTTGGGTGTAGGTGCTGTACTGCATGGTACGAGCCTTTTACCATTGTCTAACGTATAACAATTATGTCGTGTTTAATTGAATTCTGCAACCGCAATTTACACAATCACAATTTTTTCTCATGTATTGGCGATTTTTTTCACCAACTATCGCAGAAGATCCGCCATCGAACCGCGCCACCCGGGCGACAACGCCTCGATTTCCAGCGCACGCCGCGCGAGGTCCTTGTCGGTTTGGTCGACGTACAGCAGGTGGTTGATGGCATGGATGCTCACCCCGTGGGGGTCGGTGGCCAGTTTTTGTACCGGCCCGGTATCGATGTTGCCCGCTTGCAGCACCCGTGCGTAAAAGCCGACCTTGCCCGTCCGCAGAAACGCCTTCGTGAAGTCGCGCGGCGCGTTCATCTTGTGGACGAGCTTGTAGCACGGCACACGCGGTTGTGTCACCTGCACTTGCGCCTCCCCAATTTGGAAGACATCCCCTACGTTAACCTCAGTTTCTAACAAACCGGTTACGGTGAGGTTCTCGCCGAACTGCCCGTAGCCGAACGGCTCATCGCGCCCGAGTTCGGCCTGCCAGTAGGGGTAGTGCTCGTGGGGGTAGAAGTACACCGCCTTGTACGGTCCGCCGTGCGCTTGCAGGTCGGCTTGCTTGTCGCCATCGATATTCAACTCGCGGAGCATCACCGGCCCGTCGATGGGTGTTTTGAAGATGCCAGTGGTATCGGGCCTACCCCGGTACTCGAAGACCTTCACAGGTGATACGTTGATCGATAGCACTTGCATGGCGTGGCTCCCTTGCCCAAAACGACCGCTACAATACCGCGTTTACGGCGTCGGTGCCAGTGTGCCATACAATCGTGCGATGGACTGTGGGGAACGTCACATTGCGGTGAGACGCCGGAGCCGTTGGATGCTAAGTTGGGCGAGGCTCACTTCGCATCGCCTGCTCCCCTACACAATTCGTGCACTGACCCACTCGGCCCTCAGCACTGTTAAACGCGCGCCGTCTTCACCGTGATGTTGCCCACCCCATCGGCAAAGTAGATGTCCGCGCGGCGACGGGTGATCTCGTAGTCTGGGGTTTGCCAGGTGCGCGCGAACATGTCGTCTTTTTCCACACGCACAAAATTCGACGGCACATTAATCGCGCCGACCCCACGTTCGATGTGCACGCGCACCGCCGCACCCTCGGCGACTGTCAACGCGAAGATGCCCCCCCCACCGCGCCCGCGCCCCCCCGCACCCCCAGCGCCCCCCCCGCAGCG
>CAYSVE010000556.1:0-4278 GCA_964434365.1 uncultured Anaerolineaceae bacterium
CGATGATGTCGGGGTCTGCGATTTCGGCGGCCATCATTTCCGTGTCGACGATGTCCGTCGCGTCGATGTCGGTGGCCGCAATTTCGGTGGCCATCATCTCTGTGGCGACGACCTGCGTTGCGAGTATCTGCGTCGGCGCGAGGGTCGCCGTGGGCAACGTTTGCCCGGCGGGGCCAGTCGGTGTGGCGGTGGGCACCCCTATTACGACCGGGTCATCGCCATCACCTGGCACGCCGTCGATGGTCACGAACACCGTGGCGCTGTTGTTGCCGGGGGTGGTGTCGCTCGCCACAACGATGCTCGCCGTACTGGGCGCACTCTGCACTTCGTCGACGGCCTCCGCGCTCGTTGTGATGGTCAGGCTCTCGCCAGGCGCAAGCGCTGTGATGTCGCAGGTAATCGTCTGCCCATTGAGGGTGCACAACGGGCTATCGACCGACGTGATGGCCACCTGCGGTGGCACAACAATCGTTAGCGTGATGTCGTCAGCGTCGCCGGGGCCACTGTTCGCGACCTTGGTGGTGTATGTGCTGGGGTCTCCCTCGGTGAAAATGCTTGCACTGGCCGCATGAGCCACGCTCACATCGACATCCAACGGTACGACCGTCAGGAAGGCACTTGCGGTGTCGTTGGCGGCGTTCGTGTCGTCCGCAACGGTGACTTCGGCAGTGCTTTCGGCATCGGCCACCTCAGCGAGCGTATCGGCCTCCGTGTTGATGGTCAATGTTTCGCCGACTGCAAGCAGCGCAATATCGCAGTTAATCGAATTACCGATGATGGTGCACGCGGGTTCATCGACCGATTGCACATCTACCGCCGCCGGGAAATCCAGATCGAGCGTGAATGTGTCGGCGTCGTCGGGGCCACCATTCGTGAGGGTCGTCGTGTAGGTCACGCTATCGCCCAGCGTAACCGTCGACGGCGCGACCATGTGCGTGAGGCCCACATCAACCATCACCGGGACGATCGTCAAGAGTGCGCTTGCGGTGTCGTTGGCCGGGTCGGTGTCGCCACTTACCGTGATGTCGGCAGTGCTTTCGACATCGGCACCGACAGTGATGGCATCGGCCTGCGTCGTAATGGTCCGTGTATCGCCCTGCGGAAGTGATGCAATATCGCAGCTAATGGTGCTGGCGGTGATGGTACACGCCGGTTCATCCACCGATTGCACATCCACCTCTACGGGAAAAACCAGATCGAGCGTGATATTTTCGGCATCGTCCGGGCCGTTGTTCGTAAGCGTCGTCGTGTAAGCAACACCACCGCCGACCGTCACCGTGGTGGGGTCGACGGTATGTGCAACCGCCACATCCACCATCGCGAGCGGCAAAATCGTCACAAGGGCATCGTCGGTGTCGTTGGCATCGTTGAGATCATTCCGTGCCGCGACAGTCGCGGTACTTACCGCGTCGACGGCCTCGGCAGCCGCCTCCCCCTCGGTGGTGATGACGATGTCATCGCCCACGGCGAGCGATGTAAAATCGCATGTGATGGTTTGCAGGTTGACCGAACAGGCAGCGTTGTCGACAGATAGATTATTGACTTCGGCGGGCACGTCGATCGTAAGTACGATGTCCGCAGCATCGTCGACACCGATGCTAGTAAGTGTCGTTGTGTACGTCACCGTGTCGCCGACCATCACCGGGCTGGTGTCGATGTCGTGGACAATAGCCACGTCGGACGAGGCTAGCGCCACAACTGCGGTCGAAATTTCGGAGGTGTTGCGCAAGCCCGTCGTAAACGGCGGTTCCAACCGCCCCGTGACGGTGGCCGTCACGCAATCGAGGGGCATGGTCGCAGCCAAGGCGAAGTCCAGCGGGAAATCGAGCAGGGTGCCCTCGCCCGTAACATCAGCCGTGCCCAGGTACACACGGGCCGTCCCCGCTGCTGGGGTGGCGCAGTCGGCGGCGTTGTTACCGAAGAACTCCACCGTATAGGTGCGGTCCCCCGCCCCATCGTAGCTTTCGAGAGTGGAGAAAACGCGCATCGTCGTACCGTCGGTGTACACATCGACGATTTCGACGGTGTTCTGAAGCTGGTTAGGGCCGGTGTCGGCGTCGCCCACATCGTTGGGGGTTGGCCCCGTAACCCCCGAGCCAGTTACAACCAGGTCGATACCGATCTCGGCGTTGTCGTAAAACACGTTCTGCGAGATGTTGTTGCCCTGCCGCTGAAACGGCTGCGGCGATACCCCAGCCGGGGCAGCAATATGAATACCGTTGCTATCGCCGAACGCGAAGGTATTGCCTGTGATGGTGTTGTTGCCCGCATCGCCTGCAAGACGAACGCCGTCGCGGTCGTTGGGCTGCGGCAGTGTCCCGGTGCGGTCGGTATTGAAGAAATTACCGGTAATCGTCAACTGCGAACCACTCTGGTTGGTGAAGATGCCGTCGCCACCGTTGAAGGCGATCACATTGTCGGAGATTTCGAACTGGCTTGCGCCGCTCTGCAGACGAATGCCGTCGCCGGTATTACCCTGGTCGCCGGTACCATCGGCCCCGGTGCCGATGTTGTTGCCCGAAATGATATTGCGACGGGTGCCGCCCCCCTCGGCAAAAACGCCTGCACCGCTGTTGTCGGAAATCTGGCCATCGCGAATTTCGTTGAAGCGGGCGGAACCGGAAAAATACACGCCGTCATCGCCATTGGAGACGATGGACGACTGACGAATGATGTTGTTTTGCGTGTTCGTACCCGAGAGCAACACGCCGTTACTGCCATTCCCACTGATGACGCTATTGCGTACCAGGTTATCGGTAGCACCGTTGTCCAGGGTCACACCCGTGGTCGTGTTATCTCGAATTTCGGCGTCGATGACCCGGTTATCGCTGCTGTTGTCGGTGAAGCGCACGCCGCGCTGGTCGTTGTTCGCAACGATGCCCTGCCGCACAGTGTTGTTGCTTGCGCCATCATCGAAGGTAATGCCATTGTTACCGTTACCCAGGGGCGTCGTTCCATCGGCAGCGACGCCAATGAGGTTATCGCGGGCGACGTTGCCCTGAGACGTCGCATCGTCGAACAATAGGCCGGTGCCATCGTTACCAGAAATTACATTCCCCGCTACCGCCGACCCCGCAACACAGGTCCCACCATCGATGCGTCCGCCGATGCAGTTGTCGACCCCCTGGACGGTAATGCCCTGGTCGCCATTCGGGATTGCCGCTTCGCCATCGATATCGGTGCCGATGTAATTGCCGCTGACCGTATTTCCGCCAGTGTCATCTGGGATAAACACCCCGCGCAGCCCATTGCCAGAGATGATGTTGCGTTCGGCAGCGTCGTTGTTCCCGTCGGAGTCGGTGCCGACGAGGTTACCGAACGCCCCACTTTCCAGCAAGATGCCGTCTTCATCGTTGGGGAGGGCGCTTTCGCCATCGGGCGTGGTGCCGATGAGGTTCGCCTGCACCACATTGCCCTCGGAGAGGATGCTGCCCCCGAAGAAGCCATCGATGTCGATGCCAATACCCTCGTTGCCGGAGATGATGTTCCCCGCGCCCGGCGCACCAATTTGGTTGTTGTTGCCCTGGAAGATGAACACCCCATCGCCGTTGCCGTCGGCGGTGGCGTTGCCGCCGGGGTCTACTGTGAGGCCGATGTGGCTGTTGAGTATTTCGTTGTCGTTGGAATCCTGGATGAAAATACCGGCACCAGCGACGAAACCAGTAATTTCGAGGTTTTGGATACTGTGCCCGCCATCGCCCCCGAGTTCGAGGCCGTTGTCGCCGCCGCTGCCGCGGTCGATGCGCACGAGTAGGGTGCCGCTGTCCACGAGGCCGATGATGTCGATGCCGTTTTCTTGCGTGAGCACGGGCAAATCATCGACAACGCTGATGGTCGTTTGCGAGTTGAACACACCCGTATCGAATTCGATGATCGGGTCTTCGGTGTTGGGGGCAGCATTCGCTGCTGCGATGGCGTCGCGCAGATTGCAATTGCCAGCGGTTGCATCGGTGCAGTCGGCGGGGTCGGCGGGCGTCGCATCACCGGTATTGTCGACCGTGAACGTGACAGGTGTTTGCGCCAGCGCGACAGTCGTCGTGGCAACAAAAAAGCCGATGAGGGGCATTACCTGCCGCAGGTTCACACGTCTCCGCTGGGTAAGGGGTAGGGGTCGTATTATACAACGAAGCACCGTAATCTGAAGGTATTCAAACCGTAGGTTTACCGTGAGGGTTTATGGGGTACCATTGCGCGCATGAACTTTCCTCGACTTTACGGCAATTTACGGGTGCTGGCCCCATGGGCAATCCGTGCGAAGAACTTCTGGCTGCTGCTCGG